>JANWXA010000058.1 GCA_025055465.1 Candidatus Kapaibacterium sp. | reverse complement strand
CATATGCGGAGGGAGTCCGTGCCGCGAGGCTGCTTCGCGGATAATCTCTCGCGCCAGCCGCTGTAGTGCTACTGCCTGCTCCCGTGCAGCAAGACTGGCAGTGCCAGAGAGGTGCTCATAGTACCAGGCTGTAGCTGCTTCAGGCACGACGACTCATCTCCGGAACACACGTCGTGGACCCGCACAATGGGTATTCCCACAGTTCGTGATGTTCCACCCTGTTCTTCAATGGTGTAAAGCAGGCTAACTCGCTGCCGCTCCATTACGGCTTCGGGTAGTGAGAGCCCGCTCAGCTGCCCATGCATCCAGACACCGTTCTGTTCCAAGCGGCAGACCCCATCGTTGCGGCAGCGCTGAATGCGAACACCTCGCGCCAGGAAGACTGGGCGAAAGTTCGCGTAGCCAAAAGGGGCCATCTGGCGCAGCAACAGGAGAAAGCGTGGAGTAATTTCCGCAAAATCCACCAGGGCATCAACTCGCAGCTCCGGCTTCTCAGCCGGACGAAGCTCCCGCTGGTTGGCAAAGCTTTCCACAGCTTGCCGAAAAACCTCCACCTGGCCCTCCTGAAGCACAACACCTGCTGCGAATGGATGCCCACCGTACTCGTACGTGTGCGGCGCGCAGGCATCGAGGAGCTGTAACAGGTCCACGGTACCACCACTGCGTGCCGAGCCCTTGATGAATCCCCCAACCCGGCTGAGCAAAATAACCGGAACTTGGAAACGCTCAGCAATTCGCGTGGCGACAGCCCCCAGAACTCCCGGATGCCAATTTGGATTGTAAAGCACAACAGAGCGCTTGTTGCGGCGGATTAGTAACTCTTCGGCTTGCTGCAGAGCCTCCCCATAAACCTGCTCCGCCAGAGTGCGCCGCCGGAAATTCTCGCATTCCAGTTCCTGCGCGATACGGAAGGACATGCCCTCGTCCGTCTGTAGCAGCATCTCCACGGCGCGGCGGGCATCCCCCAGACGCCCAGCAGCGTTGATACGGGGAGCCAGCGTAAAGATAATCTCCGCCGTAGTAACCCGCTCGGGTTCAGTTCCAACACACTGCAATAATCCTCGAATACCTGGACGAGGAGCTTCGCGCAGACGCTGCAACCCCAGTGCTGTAAGTACACGGTTTTCCCCTATCATGGGGACCAGGTCCGCCACTGTTGCCAGCGCCACCAAGTCGGTGTACTCAAAGGCTTGCTCGGGCTGTCCCCACCGCTCAGCAAGAGCCCACACAAGCTTGAAGACAACCCCGCATGCCGCCAATGCCGGGAACGGGTAGCCGCTCTTCGAAATCCGCGGATTGAGCAGTGCAATCGCCTCCGGCTCCTCCCCCGTCAGCTCATGGTGATCGCAAACAATGGTGTCTATACCACAGGCCCGAGCGTGGGCAACTGCCTCCACAGCGTTGCTCCCACAGTCCACCGCCAGCAACAGCGCTGCGCCTGCCTCACGAGCACGCTCCACGCTGTCCGGTGTAAGTCCGTATCCCTCTTGAAAACGATCAGGGACATAATAGCCGACCGGGACACCCCACCGGCGCAAGAAATCCACCAGTAGTGCCGTACTAGTGGCACCGTCGACATCGTAATCCCCCTGGATCCAGACCATCTCGCCGCGCTCCCGCGCACGCCCCA
Source organism: Candidatus Kapaibacterium sp. (assembly GCA_025055465.1). Lineage (GTDB taxonomy): Bacteria > Bacteroidota > Ignavibacteria > Kapaibacteriales > HRBIN21 > HRBIN21. The sequence continues at coordinate 8,430 of JANWXA010000058.1, read as the reverse complement.
ACCGTTCAACAGCTTTCTCCATGTCCCTCAACAACCAAGGAGAATGGAGCTGGTCCAGCGCCGGGCTGAGAAACTGACGCGCCGCCTCGGGGGTTCGAATATCCCGGGCTACCAAGACTGCTGCGATCCCGCGTGGCAGCTCACAGGCCTGTGCCAGGGCAGCTATGTCTGCCTCCGATGCCAGTCCACGCCACATCCACCGGTACTTCACGACTCTTGACCACGCAGCGGTGAGACATGTGCCAACTGCGAAATTACCCGCCTGGGTGCCATGCTCTGGTGCCTTCCCCTCAGGGAAAGCGTTACGAGCACATATCTTTGCACCCGCAGTGGGGTTCAATGACGCAGAAAGGCGCCTTTATGGTGTTCCTATCGGACACCGTACGCCAGCACCTTCATCCACCAAGAGCCGAGCTATTCTACAGCCGCGGCATGCCAGACGACCCTCGACTGGGAGATCTGGTACACCGTGGGCACGTCCCAGCAATGCCCTTAGACGCTATATTGCTCGGCGTGCCGCAAGACATCGGGGTACAGCGCAACCGCGGTCGTCCTGGCGCCGCTGAGGCCCCACATGCTATCCGCCAGGCACTTTACCGTCTTACCCCAGACTTTGGGGCAGCACGTGGGCTGGACCACCTGCGCCTTGCAGACCTCGGCGACATAAACACAACGGGCAGGACGTTGGAGGATATCCACGCCTTACAGGAACGCTGCGTTGCGGAGCTACTGCAGCACGCCATCCATACGATCATAGTGCTGGGGGGCGGACACGACATTGCCTATCCGAACGCTGCAGCATTAGCCCGGCAACACGCCTGTGGCATCCTTGTCTTTGATGCCCACCCAGATGTACGCCCACTCCTCAACGGCCAGGCTCACTCTGGCTCCGCATTCCGCCAGGTGCTCGAAGAGCTGAACTTCCCCGCTCACCGGCTCGCCTATATCGGACTCCAGCCATTTGCCTTGGCTCGTGCCCATCGGGAGTACTTGCAAAGCCGTGGAGCCCATCTCTGTTCCCTTGCCGAGCTCAGCTTACGGGGTATGAAAACCGTCCTACCCGAGCTCTTCGCCACCATCTCTGAGAACGGCACATTGCCCGTCTACGTCTCCTGCGACCTGGACGCTATCCCAGCCGCATTTGCCCCAGGCGTTAGTGCCCCAGCAACAGTAGGCATCTCACCAGAAGAGTTCCTCTGGGCCGCTGAGTTTTTAGGTACCCAGCCTACTGTCCGACTGCTGGACATTGCTGAGCTCAACCCGCGGTTTGACCTCGACCAGCGTACGGCACGCCTGGCTGCCACGTTCATTGCCACTTTCCTTGCCGGCATTGCCTTACGCACACCATAGCACCAAATGCCCTGCAGAAATGCTAATTTGCGATTCACCTAACGCTTGGTTCCACTCTCAACCTAAGGGACGATGAGAAAACGTTCTGCTACGGTCATCCTCGCCGCTGCCGGCCTTGCCCTCCTGGCAGGATGCCACCGCCGCGAGCACACTGACGAAGAGCTGGAACGCCTGGCTGCCAAGACCCGCCAGGTCTCGCTATGGAGGCAATCCCCAACCTTACCAAATGTGGACTCCTCTGTCCCAGCAAACCTGGGCGGCCCCGGTTTCGAACGCGTCGCCGACTCTCTGGGCTTTCAGACCTATGTCCCAACTCCTGAGGAGCTCCCCTTCTTCGGCGATCCACGTGCAAAGACCGGAGGCAAAATTCGCTTGGTCGTCACTCGCTTTCCCCTTACTTTTCGCCCTTACGGACAACACTCCAACTACGTGGAAAACTCCATTATCGCTTCCTTGGTCTACGAAACGTTGCTGGGTGTTCACCCAGTAACGCGCGAGTTCGTTCCCGCCGTAGCCTCGCATTGGAAGATTTCGTCAGACCGGATGACCTTCCTCTACCGCATTGATCCCAATGCTCGTTTTTCTGATGGCAGACCTGTTACCGCCGAAGATGTCGTCGCAACCTGGCGCCTGGTGATGGACGAGACTATCCTGGAGCCCTCGCTCCAACTGGTCTTCGGCAAATTTGAAGAACCGCGAGCACTCAGCAAGTATCTCCTTGAGGTCCAGAGCAAGACCCTCAACTGGCGTAACTTTTTATATTTCTCCGCCTCCTTGCCTATCTTGCCAGCCCACGCCATCGGACATCTTACAGGCAAAGAGTTCTTGGAACGCTTCCAATACGAGCTCCCACCCGGTTCCGGCGAGTACATTTTGCTACCCCAGGATGTGCAAAAAGGCAAATCCTATGCTTTGACCCGCCGCGACGATTACTGGGCAAAAGACTATCCCACGGCCCGATATACAGGCAACTTCGACCGCATCGAATTCGAAGTAGTCAAGGACAACCCTCTGCTTGCGTATGAGATGTTCAAGAAAGGCGACTCCGATTTCTTCATATTCGGGGCGCTCACAACCGAACACTGGGTCAAGGACACTGCATACGAAGCCCTGCAGAAAGGTTGGGTTCAGAAACAGCGCGTCTATACTGATGGTCCGGTTGGCACGCTGGGCTTCGCTTTCAACATGCGTAAACCGCCCTTCGACGACATCCGTGTTCGTCAGGCGTTTGCCTATTTGTTCAATCGCGAAGCTCTCATCCGCGAGCTTCTCTACGACGAATACGAGCCCATGGATTCATACCATGCAAATACAGTCTACGAAAATCCCAACAACCCCAGAGTCCGCTACAATCCAGAGTTAGCTCAGCAGTTACTGGCCGAAGCCGGCTGGCGCACCCGTAACGCGCAGGGCATCCTCACCAAGGACGGGAAGCCTTTTGTCGTAGAGATGGGGATCCCCAAGCCGATCGAGCGGTTCGTCACACCGTATCAACAGGAACTCCGCAAGGCTGGAATTGACTTGCAACTGAAATTCCAGGACCCCAACACGCTCTGGCGCAACGCGATGGAGCGGAACTTTTCGCTCTTCTTTGTGAACTGGACTGGGCTGCAAACCCCAAACCCAGAGACATCTCTGCGCTCGGAATTGGCTGATAAAAACGACAACAACAACATTGAAGGCTTCAAGAATGCCCGCGTAGATCAGCTCTGCGACATGTACGACACGGCCTTTTCTCGCGAAGCCCAAATTCGCATCATCCAGGAAATTGATAGCATCGTGATGTCGTCATACAAAAACGTGCTCATGTGGTACCCGCGTGGTATCCGCATCGCATACTGGAACAAGTTTGGAACCCCCCAGTATGTACTGCCACGCTTTACGCAAATCGGCTTTGTAGATTACGCAATCATCGCCACCTGGTGGTACGACCCCGAAAAAGCTCATCAGGTAGCGGAAGCCCGGCGTACGGGTCAGGCGTTGCCACGTGAGCCTGCTCAGGTGCGGTACTGGAAAGAGTTCGACGAGAAGCGCTTTCTGGCACAGGTGCGACCGCGCTGAGCTCGGAGCACGATGCGGGAATACTTCCTACGCCGCCTGCTGTTGACTATCCCCACGTTTCTGGGTGCCACCCTGTTGGTATTCGTCATCATTCAGTTAGCACCGGGCGGACCCCTGGAGCAGCAAATCATGGCCCTCCGAATGGCGATGGGGGGTGAAGCCGCAGCCGGCGGTGTCGCTGGGCAGACCGGTGCGATGATTCCTGAAAGCGCCCTCCAAGAGCTGCGCCGATACTATGGATTTGACAAGCCAATCCTCATTCGCTACCTAAGCTGGCTGGGCGTCTGGCCGCGAGAACTTGAAAGCTACATTGCTGTGCCTGGACGCATCCGCAACATCGGGGAAGGAAGACAAGCACTAGTGGAAAAAACTCCTGAGGGATACCGCCTCATAGACCCAGCTACCAGCGCCCCTCTCGTTGGCTGGTACGTAGAACAGCAGCCCAGCGAACGTGGGGAAGAACGTGTGCGGATTTACCGCACGGGCTTCAGCGGCATTCTCACCGGTAACTTTGGGCGCTCGTATACCTACAATGAACCTGTGATGCACTTGATTCTCCAGCGCCTGCCCGTCTCGCTCCAGTTTGGGCTGATCGGCTTCATTCTGAGCTACTCCATCTGCATCTACTTGGGCATCCAGAAAGCACTCTCACACGGCACCCCCTTTGACCTCATTTCCAGTACCCTGGTCTTTATCGGCTACTCCATCCCCGGATGGGCGCTGGGGGCATTCCTGCTGATGCTGTTCGGGACCCAGTCGTTCGTGGAACTCTTCCCGCTGGGCGGTTTCCAATCAGAAAACTATGAACACCTTCCACTGTTGGAGAAAATTCTGGACCGCGCCTGGCATTTCGTCCTGCCCACGATCGCTTACACAGTCGGCAGCTTTGCCTCGCTTACTGTGCTGATGAAAAATTCTCTCCTGGAGAACCTCAGTCAAGACTACATCCGAACGGCTTTCGCAAAGGGGCTGTCGGAGCGGCGCGTCATCTGGCTCCATGCTTTGCGCAACTCCATTATCCCCATCACAGCTAACATCGGGTACATCATCGGGCTATTCCTTGCGGGCTCATACCTGATCGAGCTGGTCTTCAACATTGAAGGCGTGGGGAAGCTCTCTATTGAAGCCGTTTTTGCCCGGGACTATCCCATTGTGTTCGGCTTCACCGTTCTGGCGGTCTCTGTGCGCCTGTTCGGCGCAATCCTTTCGGACTTAGCACTGGCATTGGTAGATCCGCGGATCCGCTTCAAGTAAGCCATGGCAGCCCGCTTGATCGAATGGCGTACGAGTCCAGGAGCTCCTCCAGAAGCAAGCGATGCCCAAGAACCAACGCCTTCCTTAGGCATCTATCAGCGACGCTGGCGTAAATTCCGAAGCCTCAAGCGCGGGTACTTCTCGCTGCAGGTACTCACGGGCGCTTATGTGCTATCGTTCCTTCTGCCATTGCTGGTCAATAACAAGGCAATCGTCGTTCGCTACGAAGGACGTTGGTACTTCCCCGCCGTTCAATCGTGGTTAGTCTCGCTGCCGCTCGTCGGTGGATTGTTCGGTTCGGACTTCTACAGTGGGGAATTTTTCGGGCAGCAGGGTAACCCCGGTGAGTGCAACTATCGTTTGCTCCAGAAGCAATACGCTGCCGATGGCAGTATGAACTTGGTCATTCTTCCCCCATACCCCTATAGCCCGATCGAGGACGTCACCATTGAGGGCAACGCAGCCTTTCTGGCGCCGCTGGAGCGCGGTCCCGACGGTTTCCCTCGCCTCCTGGGCACGGATGATCGCGGACGCGACGTCTTTGCCCGAATGGCGTATGGATTCCAGATCTCGCTTTCCTTTGCCCTCATCCTGGCATTGCTGGAATACCTTGTCGGCGTTCCCATCGGAGCAGCCCTGGGCTTCTTCGGCGGACGCTTCGACATCTTGGCTCAACGCCTCATAGAAATCTGGGCAACCGTCCCGTTTCTCTTCCTGGTTATTATCGTCGCCTCTATCGTGCGCCCAGACTTCATCCTCTTGCTGCTCCTGCTGGCCCTCTTCACGTGGGTGGGCATTACGGTGCTCATCCGAGCAGAATTCTACCGCGAGAAAGCCAAAGATTACGTCGCTGCCGCGCTGGCAATCGGGGTGCCACGCTGGAAGGTCATGTTCAAGCACATCCTACCGAACGCACTGGTGCCCATTATTACGTACTTCCCCTTTTCCGTTGTCGCTGGTATCGGGGCGCTGGTCAGCCTGGACTTCCTTGGCTTCGGGCTACCGCCACCGACTCCGAGCTGGGGCGAGATGATGAGCGTCGGACTGCAGCATCTGGCGACAGGCAAATGGTGGCTGATGCTGTCACCAATGATGGCGCTGTTCTTGACGCTCACTCTCATCGTGTTTATCGGCGAATCCGTCCGGGAAGCTTTTGACCCACGGGCGTTCTCACGACTGCGGTAAAGTGTCTATGTCGGCCGCGCATAGTCCACTACTACGGATTCAGAACTTGCGCACACACTTCTACCTTGAGGGAAGCTGGGCAAAAGCTGTAGACGGTGTGTCGCTGGACATCTTCCCCGGCGAGGTCGTGGGCCTGGTGGGGGAATCCGGCTCCGGTAAGTCCGTCACTGCCCTCTCCATCCTCCGCTTGATTCCAGACCCACCGGGGCGCATAGTGGACGGGGAAATCTGGTTGAATGGCACCAATCTACTGGCCCTCCCCTTGAGCGAGATGTACCGCATCCGGGGCGGCAAGATCGCCATGATCTTCCAGGAGCCCATGACCTCGCTCAACCCCGTGTTCACCATCGGCATGCAGGTCATGGAAACCATTTTAGCCCACGAGGAAGTCAGCGAAGCCGAAGCACGTCACCGTGCCATAGAGCTCCTCCGACAGGTGGGCATCCCCGATGCCGATAAACGCCTCAACGATTATCCACACCAATTTTCTGGCGGTATGCGCCAGCGCGTCATGATCGCTATGGCCCTGGCGTGCAACCCTCAACTCCTTATCGCTGATGAACCAACAACAGCGCTTGACGTAACGATTCAAGCGCAAATTTTGGAGCTGATGCTGCAACTCAAGGCCCAGCGCGGTGATGCTGCTATCCTCCTAATCACCCACGACTTGGCAGTGGTAGCACAGACCTGCCAGCGCATCATCGTCATGTACGGGGGCAAAATCCAAGAGATGGCGCCAACAGAGCAGCTCTTCGATACCCCACAGCATCCTTACACACGCGGGCTGCTGGAATGTATCCCGCGCCCGATAGCACCAGGACAACAACGCCACCGCCTCTACACCATTCCGGGCAATGTCCCCAGTATCCTGAGCCTACCGAAAGGCTGTAAGTTCTGCACCCGTTGCCCTGTCAAGCTGGATATTTGCGAAACCGTCGAGCCCCCACTGCTGGAGATCTCCCCAAACCACTTCGTGCGCTGTCACTTGGCACAGCCAATGGAGGGAGGAGCCCGCTATGAGTGATGTACTCCTGCAGGTTGAGAACCTGCGCGTCTACTTCCCCGTCTACGGTGGCGTGTTGCAGCGTATAGTGGGGCGGCTCCACGCTGTTGATAGTGTTAGCTTTACACTCCACCGGGGCGAGACTCTGGGGCTTGTTGGCGAGTCCGGTTCTGGGAAGACCACCGTGGGGCGCTCCCTGGTGGGTATTGTCGCCCACACTGCCCCCGATGTTCTCCTCGGCGGGCACGCATGGTTCTATGCCGACCACGCTAATCCTGAACCGGCAGACCTTCTCCAGCTCTTCGCCCACCGCCGCAAGTACCCCCGCCAACTCCGTCTCCATTACCGGCGTCACATCCAAATGGTCTTCCAGGACCCCTTCTCTTCGCTCAATCCACGGCTTTCCGTAGGGCAGATCATAGCAGAGCCGTTGGAGATACACTTCCCGAAGCTGTCTCGCACAGAGACCCAGGAGCGCGTCGTCTGGCTGCTGGAGAAGGTTGGACTACAGCCCGAGGACCGCATGCGGTATCCCCACGAATTTTCCGGCGGACAGCGCCAGCGAATCGGCCTGGCACGCGCTTTGGCTACCCATCCAGACTTGGTCATCTGCGACGAGCCTGTCTCCGCCCTGGACGTCTCCATCCAGGCGCAGGTCATCAACCTCATGGAAGACCTGCAGGAGGAATTCGGTATGGCATATCTGTTCATCGCACACGACTTATCGGTGGTCCACCATATCAGCGACCGCATCGCTGTGATGTACCTGGGGCACATCGTAGAGCTGGGTCCCGCTGACGATGTCTACTTCACCCCAAAGCATCCGTACACACAAGCGCTTATCTCCGCTGTCCCGATTGCCAATCCACGGCAGAAGCGTGAGCGCATCGTGCTACGCGGTGAAATCCCCTCGCCCCTGCGGAAACCGACCGGCTGCCCCTTTCACCCACGCTGTCCGATCGCCCAGCCAGAGTGCTCAGAAATCGTTCCAGAGCTGGAGGAAAAAGCCCCGGGGCACTGGGTCGCCTGCCCCTACGCTTAGCGGAAAAGGCGCCCACCCAAGGCGGCAATGGTATTGCGGTAGCGCCAGGCGTAAACACCCAACGTCCACAGAGCCAGCAGCGTTATCGCTAAGAAGAAGGCCCAAAGCCAATCGCTGAAGAGCAATATCCCTGCAAGGTCTGCATATCCTCCGCCGCCCCGCCAGAGAGCCAGTAGGAAGACTACAATGGCCAGCCCTCCCATCTGCAGAAAGGTCTTTACCTGTGCTGAGAACAAGGTCCGCACCGGCTTCCCCTGCTGCAGAGAATACCAGCGCAGGAGCGTCGCGGCGATATCCCGAACCACCAGCACTATAACCATCCACACTGGCGCAATACCCAGCCAACTCAGAGGGAGCAGCACCGAAAGCGCCAGTACCTTATCCGCCAGAGGATCCAGAAACGCCCCCTCCGGAGTACTCTGCGCATACTGCCGAGCGATCCACCCGTCAATCCCATCCGTTATGGCCGCGACAGCAAACAGAAACGCTCCCACCCACACCATCCACACCTGCTCCCCTCCCAGGCAGACCCCTA
>JANWXA010000057.1 GCA_025055465.1 Candidatus Kapaibacterium sp. | reverse complement strand
CCGTGCCGACGTACTCCATCCACACTTTCCTCTTCCCCTCCACACCGGCCAGCTCTGGATCACTGCCGAACGACGACCGCATTGCCTTAGGACAGCTCTTGGTCCTAGGACAGCAGAGCTTCGTGGACCAGGGCCAGACGTATGTAGCCCAGGCTATCACAGTCCGCCCACCGAACTGGGCTATGCAGGGAAACTGGATGGTGGTGGAAGTAGACCCTACGACTAACCCGCCAGAGGCGTGGATCCGCGTCGCCGGCTGGATTGGGCGCCTTCTCGATCCGCTCCTCTCGGCCAGCGCAGAAGATTTCGTCAACTACCTCCGAGCCCGTCTGGGACAGCTGAACACAGTAGCCCGTTCAGCTTCGCTCTTCGGGAGAGGGCTACTGCCTCAGCGAGTCACGAGCGATGTTGTGCTCCGTGTACTGGACGCCCAGGGCAACGACGTCACAGGGGCAGTTCCTGTACCACCGGACATTGTCCAGCTCTTGAGCTCATTCCTCCAGCCTGGTTTAGACATCCGGGTCCGTATCGGCGAGGTCTACTACTACCGGGCGAAGAGCGGAGCGGAGTTCGCCGTGCTCATAGAGGACATCCGTCCTGGAACGCTCCCGCCGAACCTGAACCGTGTCACAATCAAGTTCGCGCAAGTGCTCACAGTAGAAGGGTGCCGGACACCATGAGACGCTTGCTCCATTCCGCAATACTCCTTGTCGTGCTATGGTGGGGGTGCTCCACGCCTTCACGCTTTGATCGTCCACGTGGGAACCTGGAGCCTGTGAACTCTCCGGCAGCAGATTTTGCTCCCAGCTTCCGGCCGATTGCCCCGAACGAGCTCTTCTTCACATCAAGCCGCCGAGGTTCAGAGGATCTCTGGTCGGCTGCCATGTTGCTCAGCATTCCTTCCTTACAGTTCCAACCCCCTCTGCTGGATTCCTCCGGTTTTGGGCGCTGGCTGACAAGCCTCCCCGCAAATGAGGGGACAGCCGCCTTCATCTCCCCGACGGAGGGCATCGCAGCCGCCCAGCGCACAATCACGCCCGAAGCCTCTATCTCTGGTGGGATGGACCTCCTCGGCTTCATCTTCGTCGGCGGGACCTGGCGTGCATTCCCTCTGGGAGATACCATTAACTCGCCAGCCTGGGATGCTCAGCCCACGGTCGGGACCCGTGGGGACACAGTCCTTCTCATCTTCGCCTCCGACCGCATGGTCCCCTCGCCCTCAATGGAACGTGGGTGGAGCAGACCCTTTGCAAACGCCTTCTCCGTACTTCCGAATGGGGACACGCTCTGGGGAAACGCGGACCTCTACTATGCTCTCCGCGTTGGCGGACGCTGGACACCTGCCCGCAACCTTGCAGAGGTCCCAGGAGGCAGTAGTGTCAACACCCCGGCACAGGAGTACTTCCCATTCCTCTTCTGCCCAGAGTACCGACCACGCCTCCTCTTTGCCAGTGATCGGACCGGAGACTTCGACCTCTACGTCGCCGAGCTCGACGTAGACTTCCTCCGCCAACGCCTGGCAGTACGCACAGTGCGGGCTTTCCCGAAGGACGAGGACACGATTAACTCCCGTACCGCAGAGCTCTCCCCCGCCATCCCTTACCCTCACGCGACCCCAGACTCGCTGCGGTGGCTCTTCTTCGCTTCAGACCGAGATACCTCGCCACGGCCCAGCCCTCGCTCGCCACAGCGCTCTATCCGCAACGTTGGCGGCATCGACCTATACGCTTTCCCGGTTGTCCTCGAGTGTCGGCCACCTCGGGTCATCTACTCCGTCGTTGTGCTGGATGCCGAGGTCCCCTCTCGTCCGGTCCTTCAGCCCGTCTTGGAGCTACGCGATGGCTCTGGACGTGTCATAGAACGGCGCACCGCTCAGCAGGCAACCCTTGAACTTATCCCAGGCAAACCCTATAGCGCTGCCGGTGGCTCCCTCTACGACTCTCTGGCATGCGAACGCCCAGAGCGAATGCTGACCTTCTACACTGACGCCGATGGGACGCCGACGCGGCAGCGCCTCGCACTCTCCCAGCGGAGCCGGACCGGCAGCTTCATGATTGCTGGGATTACCGCTGACACCATCATTTCTGACACCGTCTGGGTCTTCCCCGCCTGGTACACTCCCCCGCAGTGCTCCTGGATCTTCTCTGAGATGCTCAGAGACCCTTTGCGGCGTAGTGTGCCATACTACCAGACGGCCTTCTGGGAAGTCAACACCCCGGCGAACCTCCGACGCCACCTACTTCTCTTTCGAACCCGAGCGTATGAGGATGCCGGCTTCATCGAGCTCCACCCGGACAATCAGTACTTCGGCTACCAGTACGTCCAGCCGGCTGCCCTCCGGATGCGGCGAGAGCGACGCTATGAAGGGCGCGTCTCCGAGTACGCTTTCTTTGCTCGGATTGTTGAGCGAAACCTTCGGCTCCTGGCCGATAGCATCACCCGCATCATCATTCCCCGATTCCTGGACTACAATGCTCGGCGGAACGGACAGGCGAAGCTCATCATCACGTTAGCTGCCTACAGCGACCTCCGCCCGATCATTCGTGGAGACTACCGCGGCAGTGAGGTAGTAAGCTACGTTGGCGGCTCCTACGATTCCGCTTCAGGCCAGATTCGGCTCTACCCGATTGTCGTCCCGCCTGGTGCAAGCCTTGTGGGACGTGACAATGACACCCTCTCCAAGCTCCGCGCTTTCTTCGGTTTCCGCGAGCTCCTCCAGCGCCTTCAGGGGGACAGTCTCTTCACTGCCCTCCGAAGGAACGGGCAGATCCTGTTGCCAACGGATACAGAGTCCGTAGAGGAATTCCAGCGCCGTATCCGGCAGACGCCGATCATCTTCCTTGCCGAAGGGCGACAGTACGATCCCACTGTGATCCCCCGAAGGCCTGCGTACACAGCCGAGCGGATTGATGACTACTACGAACTGGACGTAGTCCGCCGGATAGACCTCTTTGCAGACGTAGTGGAGTACCAGGGACCACTCCTCCGCAGGCCTCCGTGCTGCGCTCCGTAACAGGAGGACTCACGGCATCCAGAGGAAACGCATCGCTCTCGGTGGGCTGTCGGGCTGCCCGACAACCGCTGTGTAGACCCCGGGCGCCATCTGTGTGCATGGGAGCCTAAGTTCTACCCGCTGCCCAGCACGTCCACTGTCGGCACGCCACCGGAACACTTCGCGACCGAAGAGGTCTACAACCCTCACGTCAGCCCCTTCGTCCGAGCCAAGCAAGAGAACGAGCCGCAGGCAATCTCCATCTCGCTCTACCCAGATTGAGGTCGCCGCTCCGGTGCCGAAGCGACGCTGCTGAGCAAGGCAGAGGCTATCCACTACCAGCATCCCTGCCTGAGTGAAGGGTAGAACAGGCTGAGTAGCACCAACGCTATCGCTGAGCAGCTCCAATGGCGTCTGCACCTGGGGATGCCATAGCGCCTGGCCGATGACACGGAAAGGTATCCCCTGGAGCAAACCTTCGGGGAAATCTGCCTCCATGAGGAGCTCACCCGGATGCTGCTCTCGCCATCGCGGAGCAGAAGCCCCCTCCACTCGCTGCACCACGTAGAGCCGCCAGTCATACCGAAGCCGAAGCCTAAGGAAGCTCACAGCTGCTGTAGCCCCACTATCTTCCAGGACCACGCTGATCGGGATGGCCACCTGCTCGCCTGGTTTAGCCCGCAAGACCGGTGCTTGCAGCCACAGCCGCGCCGGACGGACTGCCGCTTCCACGGCCTCTCCAACGAAGGTGAGCTGCAGTGCTGTATCGCAGGGTTCTGCCCACCGGAGCAGTAGCTGGAGGGTGTCACGCCGCGGAGCTTGCGTGGGGATATAGAGGAGCCGCAGCCAGCGTTCCTCCCCGTCGGCGAGGGTATCGGGGAGCCGAGGAGGGGCTTCAAGCCCGAATGGTGGTACGATGCCCTCCACAGCGCTCAACACGATGGGGAAGGGATTCGGATTCCGAATTCGCAATGTCCGCTGGCCCCGCTGCCCGAGGCTAACTTGCCCGAAATCAGTGACATCGGCACTGAGCTCATACCCAACCGCCTGTGCAGCTCCCTGCAGCGTCAGGCGCTGGATGAGCAAACAGGTGTCCACCTGCAGCCGGTACTCCAGCTCCACTCGGTACCGTCCCTCTCGCCTGGGATGGAAGCGTACGTGGACGGACTGCCCATCGGCAAGGAGTGTCCCAGCAGACCATCCCACCGAGAAGGCTTCTACATCACCGATAAGCTCGTACCCGACAAGCTTCACGTCGCGAGCATTCGTACGGAATTCGACCGTCTGCTCTATGGTATCCAACGCTCCGCACCACACGGTGGTCCCAAAATCAACCCCGCTGACAGCCAGGCCCGCCGTAACCCCTTCAGCAAGGACGCGAATCGGAAGGCGTAGAGTATCCCCACAGGGGCTCACGACGAAGGAAGCCTCTGTCTGGAACAGTCCCTGCCCGGGGGGCATCACCCGCAGACGTACTGTCCGGCTTTCAGAGAGCTGTAGTTCTGCCGGCACTCCAAAGACCGACACACCCGGCACGGGCAATGTCTCTACGCGTGCCGGGAGGATGCCCACGTTGCTTATTACCAGGCTCGTCTCCGCCACTGCCTGGCAGCCCCGCAGCGCCGGGAGCTCTATCTGGGAAGCCGAGAGGCGCACTTGGGGCTGTGCTGCTGTCGCCGTCAGACCTGCTCGGACCGTATCCTGGCACTGTCCAGAACGGACGACTACAGCCAGCTCCTGCGCATGGGTTCCGATCACTGGAGTATAGCGAAGCCGCAAAGCGATGCTGTCTCCAGCAGCGAGCTCCACGGGAAAGGCTGGACCGAGGAGCTGAAACGGAGCACCGACCTGGGCTGCTTCTGCTGTCAGCCGCGTCCCACTCTGGTTGTACAGCCACACCGTCGTATCCCGCGGACGAGCCTGACAGAGGGCCTCTGTACCGAACGAGAGTTCGGCCACTCCAAAGCTGGCAATCCCAGTCTGCCGTTCTCCGCGCACTGGCAGTTCCACAACGGCCGAGCATGGGAGAGCGAGGAACCGAACGACCCCACCATAGCTCCCACTGCGTGGTGGGGCAAAGCGTACGCGAAGGGTCAGCGACTGTCCAACCGGCACTTCTGCCGGAAAGCTCTGCCCAACGATCGCAAACCCCGAGGGCAACGAGGGACGAAACAGTAGTACGGGAACATTCCCCCTGTTCGTTAGCCGAACCGTGCGCTCTCGGACGCTCTCGCACGCACCTAAGACTCCGAAATCCAGCACGGCAGAATCCGCCACAAGCTCAACCCGCCGTGGCTTCAGCTCAATGACCCCAGAAGTCCCTATGCAGCCCGCCTCGCTCCAGCCCGTTACCCAGTAGCGCCCTGGCCGGGTTGTCCGCAGGACTGGGCCGGAGTCGACGGGTGTCCCTTCGTAGTACCACCGATACCGCCACGCTCCCGAAGCACGCAGCACCGCCGTGTCTCCGGGACAGAGGAGCGAGTCACCCTCTACCGCTACCCAGAGCCGAGGCCGCGGGTGGACGCTTACCTCAATCTCTGCCGAGGTCACACACCCCAGTGCTGTCCGCGCCTGCACGGCATATCGTCCGCTGGTACGGGCAACGAGCCGTGGCTCCGTTGCCCCAACGAGCTGCATCCCATTGAGTGTCCACTGGTACCGATACGCCGCCGTATCGGCATTCTCTACCCACAGCACAATGCTGTCGCCTTCACAGACTTCTCGGGCAGAGGCGCGCACCTGCGGCACTGGTGGAAGCGGCTTCTCTACCGTGGCCTCAGCATAGCTCTCTTCCGCATAAGAACGGCCCCGAGCCAATGTAGCCCCTGGGGCATTCCCTAAGCGGTTATCGGTCCAGTAGCGAAAGGCGTAGACACGGTACGTCAGGCGTGCTCCACAGGAGAAGGGGAACGTATCCAGAGCTCGCCGCGCAGCACCCAAGGTCTGCGCTACGACGATACCCGCCCCGATCCGCTCGCCCACGACATAGGTTCGCCCATCTTCGGGGACACTCCGTTGCCCGACGGTATCACGCACGACGATGTATCCCTGCAGGCTGTCCTGCGGGTAAGCATCCTCCGCTGCAGACCACTCCAACACTACTCCGGCTGGGGTTAACTCGGCCCGCTCCAATGCCGGAGCATTCCAACGCGGCTGCCGGACTTGACGCCATAGCAACTGATTGAGGTCACGGTACCGTGGACTCTGGTTGGGAAGCCCTTTCGTGACATTTTCTGACAGCGCTGCTGTGGAGTCTGTCCCTGCACCAGACGCGTACGCTGCTGTGGACAGCCCAGGTACTACCCGAACGCTACCAGGATTTGGGCATGGACCGTTGTGGTGTACCTTTGGCGGCGGGAGCGAATCAAAGAAGGGACCGGGCACATCCCGATGCCCCAGGGCATGCACGTGCCGTCCCTGGGGGTCCAGCACCTGCAGGATATCCCCCTGCAGCGCTATGTTGAGTGCGACATCCTCCCACGTCAGGCCAGGATTGTTGTCCAGCCGGATCTGCTCAAAGTACGTCGTGTTCTGGGCTCCCAGCTCGATATAGCCGTCGCGCGGGTCAGCGTCCACCACTTGCGAGCCCCGGTGGTTGATGACGATGATAGTACCGGCCCGCAAGCGGCTCCAGAGCGGTACGTTCCGGAATCGGACACCCCCTTGCTGCTGAGTCTGTGTCTGGTTGTTGTCTGTCAGCACGTAACCACGCAGATCCAACGTGTCGGCAAGCACGAGGAGCTCCGTCCACTCCTCCACCGGCAACGGGCTGGTGTTGAAGTACTCGCTGACAATGATTGGCGGCGTTTGCGACCTCAACAGATGGCTACCCGCCGCAATAGCAGCTATAACGACGGCCAGATACAGCCGCCAGCCCATCACTCCTCCATCAGCGCACAATGAGTACCGGCACTCGCCGATACCGCCCCTCCGCTTCGGCGACGAGCCATGCCATACCGCTGGCAAGCTGCCATACGGAGATAGTCAGAAGCCGCTCGCCAGCCTGCGCCACCTCGCTACTCCAGAGCGTTTGCCCAATGTTGGAGAGGAGCGCCAGCCGAATGCGGACACCGTGAGGATTCCATACTCGGACCATGACCTCCTGCTGCACCGGCTGCGTCACCACTGCAACCTGGAAGTCTGTTTCTGCCGTCCCCTCGCTGATCCCGACCGGCTGCACGATCACCCGAGCCGTATCGGAGACAACTGTGCCACACTCTCCCTGGACGCCGCAGTAGTAAGCACCAGAGTCACGGCGTTGTACCGCTGGGATAGTCAGCGTCGCAGATGTTGCTCCGGGTATAAACTGTCCATTCCGATACCACTGGTACTGCAACGTTCCACTCCCCACAGCAGCAACGCTCAGTACCAGTGGTGCTCCCTCCACCACTGTCACTTGCCTTTGTGGCTGTTGCGTAATACGGGTGTCAGGCTTGAGCTGGACTTCTACCGGCAGCGAAGTATCCGAACCGCAGTCGTTGAAGACGACGTACCGATATTCCCCAACGGTGGAGTCAGAGACGATGAGGAAGGCACTCTGCCCGACAGGTCGCGGGCTGGTCACTGGACGCCCATTGCACAACAGGACATAGCGAAGCTTCTTCCCAGGCTGCTGGAGTGTGTAGGAGAGCAAATCACCCCGGCACAGGCTGCTCGGCAGCGTCAGCTCCGCTTGGGCCGTAGGAGCTTCCAGCACGTCCACAAGCGCTGGTGCCGAGAGGGCTTCGGCTCCCTCAATAGCAGCATGGAGCCGGTAGGTCCCAGAGTCACTGGTCAGCACGGGGAAGATCCGAAGCTCCTCGGTCATTGCCCCACTGATACGGCCCCCGTCACGCAAGGGAACCCCATCCTTGAGCCACTGGTAGCGGACTGGTAGACCTGATGGCGAAGAGAGCGCCAGCCCGCGCAGTCGCAGGACATCCCCAGCGCAGATGTCACCCCCACGAGGCTGTTCTATGAAGCTGACACGCAGTAGCGTAATCCGAACGGGTCGGGAACTATCGCGTCCGCACCGTCCGATCACGACAACGTCGTAGGCCCCCAACGTGTCCGATGGCTGGACACGGCGAATCGTCAGTAGCGATGAGTTCACCCCCGTGATCCTGTCGCTTTCCCTCAATGGAACACCGCCGCGGCGCCACTGGTAGCGTCCTTCTATTACTTCGGCCTCCACGCTCAAGTAGACCGCCTCACCCAGAGGGACGGCCTGATCCATGGGCTGCTGCGTAATCCGCGTCGGCCCGACCACGTAGACGTATGCCACGGCTGAAGTCTCTGGCGGGCACGTCCCGACCCCCGTAACTACACACCGATAAGCTCCTCCCAGCTCATAGGCCGACTCTTGGATCCGGAGGATGGGCGAGGTTGCTCCTGGAATCGGTTTCCCCTCGCGGTACCATTGGAAGCGGAGCCCCGTGCCTGTAGCCCTCAGGCGCAGCTCTATCTGTTCACCTATACACACCAGAACCGATCGGGGCTGCTCCAGAATGCGCGGAGGAGCATTGATTGTGAAGAGTGCACTGGTATCAGCATACCACGGACGGGCCTCGTCTACCACGCGAATCCGGTAGACCGTCCCTATGCTCTCCGTATCAGGTACACTCCAAACAAAATTTCCAGCCGCCGCTGGAACGCCAGTCGCTATGACCCGGTAAGTGCGCCCAGTATCTCGTGACAGCTCTAACCGTACTGTCCCTACCCCGCGCGCCTCCCAGCGAATCTGGTGTACGTTGGCAGCACACCACTGTGCACCAGATGGCGGCTCTACAATTCGGAGGCATGGCGTCTCGATGTAGATCGGATTCGCCGAGCCCCCGGAGGAATTCACTGTAGAGACACTCAGCCACCGCCCGTCTGGAGAGGTCCAGTAGCGCACCAAGGCTCCATCCTCAAACCGGCGCTCCTCTATCCGCCGGACGCCCGTCGGCAGAGCATTCGGGATAAGCGTTGCCCATGCGCCAGGGACAGAGTCCAGAGCCGCGTAGAACGGTGCTCCGCCGGACAGTAGGAGCCCTTCGTCCTGTACCATCGCTGTGGTAATCGGACGCCCCGTCCCTGCTTCGTTGTCGTAAAAGCAGAGGATGCGCCTCGGCGAGACGCAACTACGCCGGTCTGCTAAGCCAGTGGCCCGGGACGGCTCGCTGCCGAATTCCAGTGTCCGCATGAAGAGCGTACCGCTGAAGCGGCGGATCAGGTTGCCCAAGCTATCACCCAAGAATAGGAGCCAGTAGATCCGGTTGCCCTCCGTGAAGCGGACATTAGTGCTGGGGATCAGATTCAGCCACAGCCGCACGCTGGTCTGCCCCGGTCCAGTGCGGAAGACAGAATACTGGCCTGGTGTGGTCAGCGAACGCAGCGGGTTATAGTAGAAGCTGTCGCTCATGGCATCGTAGAAGATTGTGATCCCCGCTCCAACCCCTGTGGTAGTCGCCGAAGTGTCGCCACCGGCAAAGTAGCGGTACGTTGTATTAGGCTGCAAATCCGTTAGCTCCACCAATGCCCATGTGGGGAGCCGCAGCGTAGTGCTGAGTGACTTCATGTACTGCGGCACGATGAGCTCGCTCATTTGAGGTACTGGCAGTACTGTGAACGGCGCCGTCTGTACTGCCGGCAAGTCTGGAGAGGAAACCCTCAGAACGTACGTTCCAGGCTGATCTACCGTCAGGTCTGTGAAGCTTGCTACTCCATTCGTCGGCGTCCTGGAGAGCGTTCCGCCCAGGGTGCCTGGACCTGAGACCTTCGTTACCGTCAGCACCTCTGGGTAGTTAGGGTCTATGGTGCCATCGGGCCGGCGGGCCTCCACTGTGAGTGGTGGCAGCGGGATGACTGTATACCCTGCAGTTGGTGCCGCAGTGATGACCAACTGCGATGCCCGAGGTAGGACTGTAAACGGTGCACTAATACCATCGGCGAGGAGCTGGCCTGCTGTACGGCTCGCCCGCAAGCGCACGCCCGATTCCGCAACCGAGTATCGAACTCCAGTGATGGTGACTGTGTTCGTACCGGCTGCAATGATGCCTGAGATCGTTCCACTCAATGTTCCCGTCCCCGTGGCCACTGAGAGCGTTGCTGTAGTGTTCTGCGTGACGTTCCGCGGGATGCCGTTGTCATCTTCAGCCCGCACAGTGACGGAGAAAGGGGTGTTGGCTGAGGGCGTAG
>JANWXA010000056.1 GCA_025055465.1 Candidatus Kapaibacterium sp. | reverse complement strand
ACCCGTGCTGCGGAGGGCTGACCAACACGATCGCCGTTGTGGTCAAGGACAACCGGGGAGGCATAACGCAGGGGCAGCTCCATGTGGCAGTATCACCGTAGAGCCCTCGCGGCGCTGTGGTGCGTCATTAGCCTCTGGTGGAGTCCACCTGCTCTCAGCCAAGCCTGCTGCGGACCTCCTACGGTGTCATTAGCGGGAGCTGAACGGGGTGTAGATCCAACAGCTCCTCTGACCATCAGCGTGTCGTACAGCTTCACCCACTTCACTCGCACAGCCAACGGGACAGCAACGATTCCGGACCCCCTCGGTCGCCGAGCGCTAAGCCATCTCTGGCGTGCGGAAGCCGAACTCGTGCTGCACCCAGGCTGGTCCGTGCTGGTATCATTGCCGCTCACTTTCAAAGAACGTCGCCTCCAGATAGACACCCTCGCCGAAGTTTACCGTGCTGCCGGCCTCGGGGACGCCATGGCGCTTCTCAAGCACGACCTCAGCCCACGGTCCCTCCTCTCTCCCTGGAGCATCGCTCTTGGTACCGGCTTCAAAGCCCCTACGGGGCCCTCCGATTTGGAGCGCAATGGTGTGCGCCTCCCCCGTGACATCCAGCCCGGAACCGGCACATGGGAAGCTTTAGCATGGGGGCTGATCGCCGCAACAAGCTCCGACGCCCTTTTCAGCTTGGTCCTCTCGACGATGGTCCGTGTTCCCCTTCATGCCAATGCTCTCGGCTACCAGACCGGCACCGAGCTGCAAGCGCTTCTGGTTGGAAACTGGCTCGACTGCCCCGCGACGTGGTTGCTTCCCGGCCTTGCCCTGCGCCTTCGCATGACCACCCCGGACTACCTCAACGGGCAACCTTTCCCCGCCACCGGCGGCATTTGGGTAGACGTGCTCCCGGCTTTGACCGTGCTCGCTGAGCCTTTCGCAGCACGCCTCCAGGGAACAGTTCCCGTATTCCGACGCACGCGAGGGCCGCAACTGGTACATACATGGGGCATCACAGCAGAGTCTCGCTGGAGCCCCAAGCCATGACTATCCCCGGTTACTGGGCTCCCCCCTCTCCGCGCCGATCCGGCCAGCACCGCAGCAAGTATTCCCGATAGAGCGCCTCCGCGCCGGCTTCCCCTGGCTCGTAGTACACCTTCGGCTCCATGCCCTCGGGGAAATACTGTTGGCACACAAAATGGCCTGGAAAGTCGTGGGGATAAAGGTAGCCCGCTCCATATCCCATACGGGCAAAAGCGGCGGTGACAGGATTCCGCAGGTGGAACGGAACCGTCGTGGGAATGCCCGAACGCACATCTTCCGTAGCCGCGCCAAGGGCTTGGTAGGCAGCGTTGGACTTCGGACAGCATGCCAGATAGGTCGTTGCCTGTGCTAACACTATCCGAGCCTCCGGCATCCCGATGCGTTCCACCGCAAGCATAGCCGCCACCGCCACCGGCAGAGCATGCGGCTCTGCGTTCCCAATGTCTTCGCTTGCCAAGATCACCAACCGACGGGCTATGAAGCGGGGGTCCTCTCCTCCTTCTAACATCACCGCCAGCCATAGCACAGCCGCGTCGGGATCGGAGCCGCGCACTGACTTGATGAAGGCGGAAATCACATCGTAGTGTCGTTGTCCATGGGCATCATAGCTCGGCACAGTACGAGCCAATGCCTGCCGCACGTGCTCGGCCGTCACAGTGCGCTTGCCCTCCCGTACCTGCGCCAGCGCTGTCGCCGCTTCCAACACCGATACCAGCACCCGTGCGTCGCCGCCAGCAAGGTGCAACAGATGTCCCTCTGCTTCCACCGCTATTGGCGCTCCGCCCTGCTGCTCCAGCGCTGCTATGGCCCGCTGCAGCAGCTCCCGAAGCTCCGCCTCCGTCAAAGGGTAGAGTTCATAGACCCGACATCGCGACAACAGCGCCCCCGAAAGAACAAAGCTGGGAGGCTCCGTTGTCGTGCCCACGAGAATGATCGTTCCTTCCTCCACCGCCTGCAGCAGCGCATCCTGCTGTGGACGCGTGCAACGGTGGATTTCATCAATGAACAGGATCACGCGACGCCCCCGCCTGCGGAGCGTCGTTGCACGTTGGATAAGCTCCCGCAAGGTACCAACCCCAACCTCGGTCCCGGCCAACTGAAGCCATTCCGCCGCGAGCTCTCGCGCTACAATACGAGCAATTGTCGTTTTCCCCGTCCCTGGAGGCCCCCAGAGGATAACCGACGGAAAGTATCCACGCTGCAAAAACTGTCGGAATGCCCCTTGTGGCCCCACCAGGTGCTGTTGCCCGAGCACATCCTCAAACCGCTGCGGGCGAAGTCGCTCCGCCAACGGCACCAAGGCTTCCCTTACCCCGCCTTCCTCGCTAAAGAGCTGCATCGCTGTCCGCCTGGATTCTCTGACGCCATTGACGGCCTGAGGCCACTTTTTAGGTAAGGCTGACGACCCCTGGCGTAGAGGCATCCTCTCGCTCGTACTGGAGCTTCGCCTGCTGCCATTCCTCCTGAAGCCGTTCCCACTGACGGGCGCTGCAGAGGGGCCGCAACACCAGCAGCAGCTCTTCGCCCTGCTCCGGGGTAATGCCTTGGTTCAGGAGAGCACGCAGATGGGACTGTGCCTGCCGCCACCAACCTCCTACGACCAACATTGCTACGGCGGCAAGCTCTCGCTCTAACAGCGTGAGTCCCTCCCGAGAAAGCGTTTCTCCGTATGCTCCACGCAACACTGCATCCTCCAGCACAGGCGAAAGCTCCCGCAGGCGTTCGCGAACCCGCTCGGCTTGCCCCCTATATACGCTCACGAAGAGGCTCTCCCCGTGTTCCCGTCTGCCAAAATCGTCCTGAACCAGCCTTTCTGGAGGCTGCCAGGCAAGGCCAAGGCGGCGGCAAACCGAGTGCGCACACTGCAACGCCTCAATCGCCGCTGGAAACCCCGCAAAAGGCCACAACTGCAGAAGGCCCTCTGCCAGTGCCCGCACAGGCATCCCAGCCCGCAGCGCTCCCTCCACCGCCAGCCCCAGTTGCTCTGCATGGTCTGAGCGCACAGCCGCACCACACACACGGAGCAGCCAAGGCAGCCAAGGCGGAAGCCGAACCAGGCCGACCGAGGTACCAGGAGTGGGCTCCGGCTCGATCTCCAACCGTTGCAGAAATTTCAACAGCGCCGCCACGGCCCGGAAGCGATGGCTGATCCGGTTCTTCTGGCTCGGTTCCATCTCAGCAAAGGTGAGCTCTTCCCCGTCTGGGATGAAGAGGGAGTCGTAGCCAAAGCCATGCTCGCCCCGTTCCTCCAGAGCAATCCAGCCCGTCACGATCCCCTCTACACAAACCGTCCGAAGCCAGTCTCGATAGCACAACACCGTCCGGAAGCGGGCCCGCCTGCGCTCAGGCGGCACATCGCGGAGGAGGTCCAACAGAGCTCGCCGATTCTCCGCGTCCGAGCCCGCGAAATGCGCGGAATCCACGCCCGGTCTTCCCCCAAGGGCCTCCACCTCTAACCCCGAATCGTCGGCGACAACAGGCTGACCAACCCGCTCAAACAGGGCGACGGCCTTCAGGTACGCATTCTCCTCCAGCGTGGTCCCGCTCTCCTCCACGCTCGCCCAAGGTGTCCCCAAAACGGTTTCCGGCGGCAGGAAGTGCAACTGATCCGGGGCCAGTGCCTGCGCAATCTCCTGCAGCTCCACCAGCTTGTGTCGGTTATTCGTTGCTACCACCAGGTGCCAGCCCATTCTGCATGCTGCTCCAGTTCACTGACCGCTCGCTGGATGGCTTCGCCTGTGTCCACCGACATCCCCGCCTCCTGCAAGAGCGCACCAATGGCGGCAACGAGAAGCAGAATGTCTGCCGCCTCGATTGCCCCCATGTGCCCGATGCGCATCACACGCCCTTCCAATTGTCCCTGCCCACCACCGACCTCAATGTGGAACCGCTCCCGCAGAAGACGCGGTAGTTCCCGCAAGTGCTCTGGAAGCTCCACGACTGTCACCGCATGGGAACCCGCCTGCCCGAACATCGGCAATCCGTAGACCTCCAAGGCTGATCTCACTGCGCGTGCGTAGCGCTTGTGTCGCTCCCAATGTGGCGGGAACCCCTGAGCAAAGTACCGTTCCAGCACATACGCCAGGGCTCGGATCAGTGACACTGCTGGCGTCCATGCCGTCATCGCCTCCTGCCAGCGCTCATAGGCAGCGCGGAGATCCCAGTAAATCGTAGCCGGGATGTGGTGGTGCACAAACTCCCATGCCCGCCTGCTGAGCCCCACGAATGCCAACCCCGGTGGCAACAGGAAGGCCTTCTGCGATGCTGCAATCACCGCATCGAAGCCCCACGCCTCCATCGGGCAGGGGTGCACTCCAACAGCAGTGATGGCATCCACGCAAATAAACGCCTCCGTTACCTCCCGCACCGCTGCCGCACACTGCTGAACGTCCATCAATGCCCCGGTTGAAGTCTCGCTGTAGACCATCCACACAGCGTGAACTGGCCCATGGTGCAGGACAGTTTGTTGGAGCAACTCTGGCGGCGGCACCTGTCCCCACTCCACCGAAAGCCGCACAACCTCCGTCCCCACCCGCTCGGCGATTCGGGCGCAGTGTTCCCCGAAACGTCCGCCAACAACCACAACCACTCGGCTCCCCACAGGGCAGAGATTCCGCATCACTGCTTCGATTCCCCCTGTACCCGAGCTGGTCAGCACAACCACAGGCTCCGGACTCCCCCACAACTCCTGCAACCGCCGGTGGACAGGGGCTAAAAGCTGCCGAAATTCCACACCGCGGTGGGGAACGACCTGCAATGCCAATACCTGCAACACATCATCGGGAACGGCGACTGGCCCCGGCGTGAACAGCCGCTGTCGCATGACGCTGCCAAAAATGGTACAACACAATGGCCGTCGCTATCGCAACGCTGAGCGATTCCACCATCCCCGCTCCTGGAACCCGGAAGAGTAACCTACACCGGCGCCGCACGAGCTCCGACAACCCACGGGCTTCATTTCCCACAGCCAGCACGACTCGTCGGGGCAGGCGCACCCGATCCAGCGAAATCCCCGCATGCGCCTCCGCCCCAATAAGGCTATAGCCCCGCCGCTCTATCTCCCGAAGGCCGTCCTCCGGATCCCGCATCCGATGCAAGGAGATATGAAACAGCGCCCCCGCGCTCGCCCGCACGACCTTCGGATTGTATGGATCCACCCCACCCGGCATTACCATGCACGCTCGCCACCCAAACCAGAGCGCCGTCCGCACAATAGTCCCCAGGTTTCCCGGCTCCGAGACGCCATCAATCAGCACCATCCGCTCTTCCCATACCGGCTCCTCGACAGGGTAGCTAACCACAGCCACGATATCTTGCGGCGTCTCCGTCTGGCAGATACTCCGAAACTGGCGCTCCGTTGCCCTGTAGAGGAGCGCCCCACGCTGCGAGAACTCCTGCGCCATCTGCTGGACCTCCTCCGTAGCTCCTTGCCGAAGCACCACCAACAATGCTCGATACATCCGACTCCGCAGCAGCTCCTGACACACCCGCATTCCCTCTGCCAGAAACTCCCCATGCCGCTCCCGACCTTCCCGCTTATGGAGCTGCACGATATGCTTGCGAAGCCGATCGCTCAAAGAAGCTGTCCCCATTCCATGCCATCTCGACCGTCCAGCACAAAATTACGGCCTGTCCGCCCCCTACCCTGAGATGCAGAAGAGGGCGAACCGAGTAATTTTGCCTGTACCATGCGGCACTGCTCCACTGTACACGGGGGTATACGACCGGCGATAAAGGCCACGCTCACCGTATTGATATGCGGGCTCACCGCCCGTGGCCAGACCTTTCTACCCAGCCCCATACAGTGGCTCTATCCACGCGGGACCCCGGAAGCGCTGAGCTCCCAGCCGGCTCCTTCCGCTCCCCAATCACTGGATTCTTTTCGCCTCAAGTGGCGAGAGCCTGCCCTTGCCGGCGAGGGCGCCTTGCTGGTTGGGAAGGCGCTCCCACGCGATAAGCTCCTACCTTCCCTACCGTGGGCACCCAACGAAATCGTTGGGGTGCATGGCGATACGCTCTACGTCCTGAGCGGAGCTGGATGGATTGCGGCCCGGCTACCTCTGCCCCCCTTCCTGTGGGACGTCAGCGCTCTGCTGGACACATTAGCGCCCGTTCCCCGTTCTTACACCTCCACCCCCGCCATCATTGCCCTCCAGAGCGTTGAACGCCGCAGCCCCGACAGCCTGGTAACAACTTTCCTGGTCGGCGCTGCCTCTGCCGACAGCCTCATCCTCCTGCGCCGACTCCTCGTGGACATGCGTCCGTATGCCCCCAACTTGGCTGCCGCCATCATCCCCATCGCTGCCCGCTCTACTCCTGCACAGACCCTGCTCTACGCCCTTGTGTACACCATCGCCCCCGCTGACACTGTGCAGCGCCCTGTGCCGTACTTCCGGGGCCTGACCCAGTTTGCATCCGACTCGCTCCTGCCAGCCTTCCCCATTGCTAACCTGCCGGACGATACCTCCGCACGCCTCCACTATGCCCCAGAATTGTGGACCGACCAGCCCTCGCTCACCCAACTGCCTGGCGGAATTATTCGCCTGCTTCTCCCCTTCAGGGCCGACTCCGCTCGCCAGACTACTATCGTCAATCGCATAGGCCATCAAACCCGCGCAGATTCTACCTACCTCGTTGGCATAGACCTGCAGGGGAATCGCCCCGGCACTGGCATCGCCCCCGTCCCCTTCCCGATGGACTCGTCTGTTCGGTCCCCAACGTGCCTCCCATTCTGGGTCCGCCTCCAACCCGATCCCACCCAAGGCGAGCGCCCCTTCATCCTTGTAGCAGAGGGGTACCCTGACCAGCGCCACCGCGGCACAGCTCGACTTCACCTCTACGACGCCAGGGGACTACCCTTAGCCACTTCAACTCTTCCAACCTCGCCCCCATTCTCCACATCCGCCCCCCACCTGTGGACCCTGGGGATCGGCAACGCTGACCATCCGCCCTCGAATGCCGCTCCACCATTCTACCCCAACAATCCCGGCTCTGAAATTCTGGCAACTCCGAACACTCCAGCCCGTGTCGTTCCCGGAGCCCGCCTCTACGTTCTGCGCTACCGCACCGACTACACCGTTCCCAAACCCCAGCCGCCCGGAGCCACCCTTTTCCCCCTTGACACCATCGCCTCCGCGCCCTGTAGCGGCTGGCTTGCGGCCGTTGCTGACCTGACCGGAAATGGCCGCTCTGAAATCCTCCTGGCAGACCGGGACATGCTCCAAATCTGGCGCTTGCGCGACTACTCCGATCCCCGCTTCGCTCTGGGCTATCCATTTGATACCCTGTGGTCTATCCGCTTCCCTGGAGAGGCGCTCCGCTCCGTAGCCATTGCTGATATTGAAGGAGATGGGCGCGCCGACATCCTCGTCCGCACAGAACGCGCCCTCTATTGCCTGGGCATCATGCTCCAGCCTGCCTTCACCCTTCTGACCCCCGCCAGTGATACGACCCTCTGCGTGACCGACACGCTGCGCCTTCGCTGGCTCAACCTCTTCCGGGGCCACTCCCCCGTCTCCGTTCTTTTCCAGCCTTACGCCAATGGCTCTCCCCGCGGCCAGCCTCGCATGCTCGTATCCGCACAGCCCAACGACGCCGACACTGCTTCCCTTACCCTACCAGCGCGCTTGCTGTTACCCGACACAGCCGGACGCCTCCTTATACGTAGCTCTACAGCCCCAAGCGCTCGCGACTCAACCCCTATCCTGCATCTGCGCTTTCCATCTCTGAGCTTGTCCACCCCCAAGGCCAGCGACACCCTCACCGTCGGCGACACTCTCTTCCTGAGCGGCAGATGTTCCTGCGCCGATTCCATTCGGATTGCCGCAGACAATGTCCCGTCGGACCTCCACCTCCGCCCCGATTCCAGCGGCTTTTTTACCGCATCCCTCCCGGTCCCCTGCCCACCAAGCGCCTCGTGTTGGGCCGACCTCCCCCCATGGCGGCTGCGTATCACCGCTTTCGCCGACACCTTCACCGCAACTCAAGCCCTGCAACTGGTCCGCCGCTCAGCCCCACCACCCATTCCCCTGCAGCTCTTCCCTGAGGGAATCTGCCCCGAAATCCTGCTGACATGGAATCCCACGGACTGCCCCTCGCCCCGAGTCGGTTACTCTACCGATGGAGGCCGCTCCTTTACAGAGCTATCCCCCGATGTCAACAGCGGAAGCGCCCGCTACCTCCTCCCCGCAATCCCCACGGACACCGTCCGGATACGCCTGTGCTGCACTAACTGCTCCCGCGCAGACACCCTCCTCTCTTTGCTCTCCCCCCTAACCGTCCACCTACTGGCACCTAATCCACTGCAGCTCCCCCAACAGTACCTCCAGATCCGCTACAGCTTCACAAGCCATGGCTCCGCCCGCCTCCGAATCGTGGACGCAGCGAACAACCTTATCTCCGAGCTCGTGCCCTGGCGCTCACACCAGGCCAATTCGTCCTACTGTGAAACGTGGGACGGTACCGCACACAACGGCGCCCACGTCCCCACAGGGACCTACTACCTCCTCATCGAACGGGAACAACGCCGATGGGTCTTCCCCATCTTCGTTCATCGGAAACCATAAACCGCGCATTGCCATGCATCTCCTCCTCATCGAAGACGAACGCAAACTGGCAGCCTTCCTCAAGCACGCACTGGAAGAGGAGTCCTACTCCGTTGATGTTGCCTACGACGGCGAGACCGGCCTCACAATGGCGCAACAGCGCGTCTACGACGCCATCATCCTGGACATTATGTTGCCCAAATTAGATGGATTTGCAGTGCTCAGCCGGCTGCGAACCCAAGGCGACACCACCCCCGTGATCGTCCTGACCGCCCGAGGTACCCCCGAAGAACGTGTCATGGGGCTCGACTTAGGAGCCGACGACTACCTCCCCAAGCCCTTCCACTTAGAGGAACTGCTTGCCCGCCTGCGCTCGGTGCTGCGCCGCTCCTCGCCAGAGAAAGCCATACGGCTGCAATGCGGCGACCTCATACTGGACACCCGCGTCCGCGTCGCATACCGCAGCGGCAAAGAAATTCCCCTGACACCGCGCGAATACGCCCTCCTGGAATACCTCATGCGCCACAAAAACCAGACGCTCAGCCGTAGCCTCATTCTCTACCACGTCTGGTCCGACATCGGAGTGGATTCCAACATCGTGGATGTCTACATCAAACGACTGCGGGAGAAGCTCCAACTTCCCAACTCTCCACCACTGATCCAGACTGTCCGCGGTTCGGGCTACCGACTGCGCGATCCCGCAAGCCCCCTTCCGCCACCTCCCCCAGAGCCCCAGGCACCATAACCTCAGCGGGTCCTATCCCCGACCCCACCACCCCTAACTTTTCCGCATTGCGCGCCGCTGTCCCACAGGCAAAAAATTCCCACCATAGCCCCACCACCACCCATCCCCAGGCTCAAGGGGGCCGGTCGTACCACCCCCTTCAGTCATAGAAGCCGCTCCCAAGCATCTCAGAGGCAGAACAGCGTGGACCTCAGGCAGCACCACGCCTACACTGCCGAACGACCCCGGATCGGCGCGCGTGCCCCAAAATACCCCAAGTCCACCAAGCAATGTGGCCACTTACACTCCCCGGCATTCTTGCCCCTTTTCGCAACCCCCTGCAGTCGCCCACCTACCGGAAGCGTGCTCATCCCCGCACTGCCGCCGCCTCTTCCGCGAGGAAGTAGGGAGTAACTTCTTGAATGCTAAGCACATACCAGCAGCCGTCGATCCCCCACCCCCTTCCGGCAACCGAAGGTTGACTGCACCAGGCCTCACCCCATTTCAGAAAAAACCATTCGTCATCGAGCCTGAAAAATTGCATCCCAATGATTTCCAGTCAGTATTTTTGCAGCGTTTTGTGGTCCCATCCCTTGGGGTTCAAATCGCACCACTGTGGGATTGAAACACGTCATCAGTCAAAAGTGTTACCGACATGTCTCTATGTTCAAATCGCACCACTGTGGGATTGAAACCTGCTGGGAGATGAAGGCGACGAGCACGAAGAAGCGTTCAAATCGCACCACTGTGGGATTGAAACCGTCACGTACTCCAGAAACGGAGGAGCAGCGTGCCCGGTTCAAATCGCACCACTGTGGGATTGAAACCGTAGACAGGTTCCAGCTCCGACATGAGTCGTGGCGTGTTCAAATCGCACCACTGTGGGATTGAAACCAAATAGTAGTACGTGGGCACA
>JANWXA010000055.1 GCA_025055465.1 Candidatus Kapaibacterium sp. | reverse complement strand
CTTGCAGCGTCGCCTTCTGGATGCTCTGAATTCTGACCCAACCGCAATGAGCATGGTAACTAACCCCTATGCTGTTCCGCTTATGTTCCGTGCCGGTGTTGCCTTCGATGCCCTCAGTCTCCTCCAGGGGCGGATGGATACTCCAAAGCTGTATGCCGAGGGGCGCCAGGAGCATCGGCTTGTTGCCGCTGCTGATTTTGAGACATACTCCGATGTACCGGAACAGTTTGCCTTGGGGATGGAGTACACGTGGAATGAGATTCTCTCGGTGCGTGCAGGTTACCGGTTTGGGAACGACCAAATGTGGCTGACCGGTGGCGTCGGAATCCAGTACATTGGGAGCGGCTTCCGTGGGCAGATGGACTACGCAATTACTCCCACCCGCATTTTAGGGCTTGTTAATCGCCTTAGTCTAACGGTGACTTTGGAGTAGGGCTCGCGTTCTGGTGGTTGTTGGACAAGCACCCAATGTGCAGATGCCCGCCGTGAGGCGGGCATCTGCTTTTTAGAGGAGCTGTCGCATCTTCTTTCGGCGAAGGTAGCGGACCAATTCTGCCACGCGTTCGGAGGATCCGCGCGGGCAAATCAGCAATGCCTGTTCGGCGTCTACAACGATGAGGTCACTGACCCCCACGAGGGCCAGGGGTCTTCCCCCAAGAGCGCTGACGTAGCAGTTGCCAATGTCTATGGCGATGACATCCCCTTGGAGAACGTTTCCGCGAGGGTCTTTCAGGGAGCGCCGGTAGACCTCGTCCCATGTGCCGACGTCGCTCCAGTCAAAGGAACAGCGCAGTGCAAGCATTTCTGGGGCAGCAGCTTCCAGCAGACCGCGTTCCAACGAAAGGGGGCGAAGTTGACGGTAAATGCGCTCTATATCAGCAGTGGCGAGGCCCTGAGGCGCTCGGGCGCGAAGTGGTGCGAACAGGGCGTGATATTCGGGTAAATAGCGCTGCAACAAGTCCCAAACGGTTGCATGGGGCAGGATCAGAATGCCACTGTTCCAGAGGAAATCCCCAGACTCCAGGAAGCGCTGCGCGGTCTCATGGTCAGGCTTCTCGGCGAAGGCACGAACGCGGAGGACGCCCTGCCGAGCAAGCCTGGCTTCAGGATGCTCTTCCACTTGAATATACCCAAAGCGGGTCTCTGGGCGCTGTGGAGCAAGCCCTATGACGATAGGACGTCGAGTCTGACGGGCAACACGGACGGCAAGTTCCAAGCTCTGGTGGAATTCTCCGAGGTGTGCAATTGCGTGGTCAGCAGGGAAGAGCAGCAAAATAGTTTCAGGGGAACAGCGGACTTCCCACCAGAGAGCAGCCAAGGCCAGGCAAGGAGCGGTATTTCGAGCGATCGGCTCTACGATGAGCTGCTCAGGAGGGAAGTCCGGTAAGTGTCTTTGGAGCAGGCTGCTCAGGGCTGCTGTTGTTGCAATAGCAATGCGCTGGGGCGAGAATAGGGGCTGCAGTCGCTGAAGGGTATTGCGCAACATGGAGCCATTTGGATGAAGCGAAAGAAAAAATTTAGGCCTCTGCTCCCGACTCTGTGGCCAAAGGTATGCGTCTACGCCGCCGGCCAGAATCGTGGCAACTGCGTCCATTGAGATACCCTTTGTGTCGTGGATACTCACAAAAATAGCGGCTGCCCCTACCTATTCCGCTGAGTAGTTACGGTGAGGTCGGGGATGGTGCCCCCAGTTGCTTGAGATATTCCTCAAGCCGCCGTGCAATGGCGCTTTGTCCCTGCTGACGTGCAAAAAGGGCGGAAGCAGTGAATCCGCGGACAAGGGTGTTCCACAGGGCATGGTCCAACTTGGAACGATATTGTCGTAGGCTCTGAACGAGGGCACTGAGCTCCAGTCTGCCCAGACGCTCGGAAAGGGTGTCGGCACTTTGGCTGAGACGAATGAGCGGGCCTTCAGGAATTTTTTGGTACGCAGCACCAATAGCAGGCTCCCGCAACAAGACATCCGGCGTAACGTATACGGGACGATCTTCAAGGTGAGCTGCTATCAGTGTATTGAAGACATTCTCGTATGCTCGCTGCAGGCGTGCAGCATCGTACGCTCTACCTGCCTCAAAGGGCTCCAAGAGGCGATTGTAAAACTGAATGGCGTCGATGCAGCATTCCATGAGCCCGGGATACCACCGATGAAGTTGCTGTAGATACCACGTGCGCCGTACCAGCTCTTGTTCGACCAGGGCGATGTCAGGGCGGAGTCCTTCCACGCGCTGCTTGTACCAGAAGGCAGAGCACCAGAAATCCCACTGAGCAGAAATAATTATGGCGTTAGGAGCAGCTATGTCCGCGATGAGCTGGACATAAGCGGCGGCGGAACGATCGTGGCTTCGGTCGTTACTGTTCCAGTTGGCTATGAGATTGGTGGCAGGCATGAGGAGGAGGAACCACCGCAAACGTGGGAGGCGTGTCCATAGCCATGCAGCTCCGGCTGCTGCAGCAAGGAGCATGCCCCCGTATGCCTGTAGAAAGTAAGGCGCGATGTCGTGGATGTCGTAGTTGAGAGCGTACACCAGGCAGACCACTATAACGAGCATTATCCAGCCCCATAGGGGGCGTAGATGCCTCCACGTCTGCCACATTCCCACCAGGACAACGGGGATTCCTACAACACCAAGCTGCCAGGGTACGAGTTGGAAGAAGAGCCCAGCGTTTTGTTCCCAAAGGGAAGGATTGGTGAACATCCAGACCTGATATTGCTTACCGGTGACGTGGTAGAGCAACTGAGTCCAGCCTCGGGCTACGCCGCCCCAATCCAGAGGCGGCGCGGCAGCACTGCGGAGAACAAGGGTTAGGTACAGCGTTAGCGGGAGAATAGCGGCGGCAAGACATAGCCAGGGTGATGCTCCCTGGCGTTGCCGAAACAGTGGTATGAAGAACCATAAAAGGGCTGGAGCAAGAAGAGTCATAGTTGCGTGATTAGTTAGGCCAAGACCAAAGAGATAGCTGGCCAGGAGAAGCCAGCGGAGAGAGCTTGTACGCCGTGCTCGGAAAGCAGCCCATGCCGTAAGCCATAGCAGTAGTAAGTGTAGCGAGTACACCTCTATCACTGTAGCTTGTTCCCAGACAGTGCGGGCAAGGGCATAGGTGAGAGCTGCGAGTGCACATATAATGCTGCGCTGGCGTGGCTGTAGTGGGGGGTCGTGATACCGTAACGTTTCCCAGCAGAGCCCAAAGAAGGCAAGGGTGGAAAGAGCTGTCCACAGAGCTGCTAAAGCGTTGAGGGCAACGATTGGTGGGACAAAAGGAATGAGCGCGGTCCAGAGATGCCCCAGGAGGGTGAAGAGTGGATAACCTGTTGGATGGGCAACACCCCAGGTAACGCAACAAGCGGCCAGCTCGCCAGCATCGGTGTAAGTTACGTCTGGGGCAAGGGTAGCAATGTAAACTATTGCTGCTATCGTAGCACAGCTTATGCCAATGAAAGTGGGGCCAATAGCTCTTCCAGTGAGGCCTACGGGACCCCCGTTCTGCAGAGGCTTTCTCGCCATGCTCGCTTTCCCATCGTGGAAAAAACCCAGTGTGGCAGGTTAGTCGCTGTGCTTCCTCCTACTTCGGAGAGGCGTGCCCTGCGGTGCCCTCCCCACGCACTCGGCTGCAGACGGTGGAAGGGCACCATTATCAGAGGAATAGGAACATCTGAACGGACCACCAGAGGTGTTGAAGTACGGAGTTCGGCGTTTGGGGCGGTTTTAGGACGGGGAGCCCATGGCTTCGTGCACAATACGCCGTAGGACGTAATGCAGAACCCCACCGTGGCGGTAGTATTCTACTTCTATGGGTACGTCTAAGCGGGCGACCACAGTAAACTCGTGAACGCTGCCATCGGCTCTTCGGGCTTGAACACGGAGTTGTTTCTGGGGCGTTAGGCCTTCGTTGATGCCTGTGATGTCGTAAACCTCGCTGCCGTCCAGCCCCAGGGTTTTCGCTGACTCGCCCGGCAGGAATTGCAGAGGCAGGATTCCCATTCCTACGAGATTGCTACGGTGGATGCGTTCGAACCCTTCAGCGAGTACGGCGCGAACACCCAGTAAAGCAGGGCCTTTCGCTGCCCAATCGCGGGAAGAGCCGCTTCCGTACTCTTTGCCAGCGATGACGATGACAGGGACCTTCTCGGCTTGGTAGCGCATTGCAGCTTCATAAACTGTGATTTCCTCACCGCTGGGGAAGTGACGGGTCCAACCGCCTTCGCGGCTTGCCAGGGCATTGCGGAGCCGGATATTGGCGAAGGTGCCCCTCACCATGATCTCGTGATTTCCGCGCCGAGCGCCGTAGGAGTTGAAGTCTACAGGGTCTACCCCGTGTTCGATCAACCATTGCCCTGCCGGAGAGAAGGGCGAAATAGAGCCCGCTGGAGAGATGTGGTCAGTCGTTACTGTGTCACCCAGTAGCAACAGGACGCGGGCTCCGCGAATATCGCCTGGTTCCTGCAGGCGGAGTGGAAGGTTGTGGAAAAAGGGTGCTTGGCGGATATACGTAGAGGTGGGCTCCCACTGGAAAAGTTCGCCAGTGGGTGCCTGGAGCTCGTGCCAGAAGCGGTCGCCGGAGTAGGCACAAGCGTACGTGTCACGGAAGTCTTCCGATGTCAGCACGTTTTCCATGAGTGTGCGGAGCTCTTCGGGACTAGGCCAGATGTCACGCAGGTACACTGGAGCGCCGTTGGGGTCGGTACCGAGGGGTTCGTGGAAGAGGTCGATGTCCATTCGTCCAGCCAAAGCATAGGCGACGACCAGCGGTGGGGAAGCCAGAAAGTTCATGCGGACCTGTGGGTGTATACGAGCCTCAAAATTGCGGTTGCCCGATAGGACAGCAGCAACGATGAGCTCGTTGTTGGTGATTGCCTGTGCAATTGGTTCGGGTAGCTGTCCGCTGTTGCCAATACACGTTGTACAGCCGTAGCCAACCACGTGGAAGCCCAGGGCTTCCAGGGCGGTGAGAAGCCCCGAGCGCTCCAGGTAGCGGGTGACCACCCGTGAGCCCGGTGCCAGACTGGTCTTTACCCACGGCTTGACCCGGAGCCCTAATTGGATGGCTTTGCGCGCCAGCAAGCCTGCTGCAAGCATCACGGTGGGATTGGATGTGTTGGTGCAGCTTGTGATTGCCGCGATTACCACTGCACCGTCGCTCAGGAAGAACTCCAGCCCGTCGGTGCGGACTAAGGCTGTGCGCAGCAGGGTTTGAGGCGCTGCGGCAACTGTGGCGGTGTTCTCGGCTGATTCGGAATAGGGAACAGAGAGCAATTCCCGACGGCGCTCGGGAGGGATGTACTGCCGGTCGTATGAGTGCTCCAGGGTTTGGATAATCGCCAATTTTGCTGTACGGGCGGCAATGCGGTCGTGAGGCCGTCTCGGCCCAGCCAGCGTGGGCTCTATGGTGGACAAATCCAGTGTAAGCACTTCGCTGTAAAGAATGGAAGTTTCACTGTCGCGCCAGAGCAGATTGTCTTTGCAATACCGCTCTACGCGTTCGATGAGGTCTGAAGGACGGGCGGTCAGGCGCAGGTATTCCAGAGTGCGCTCGTCCACAGGGAAATAGGTGACCGTGCACCCGAACTCCGGCGACATATTCGCAATGGTTGCCCGGTCGGGGACTGTAAGGGATTCCAATCCGGGGCCAAAAACTTCCACGAATTTGCCCACAACTCCGTGGCGCCGGAGCAATTCTGTGATGGTCAGCACCAGATCGGTTGCTGTTGTGCCAGGTGGCAGAGACCCAGTGAGTTTGAGCCCGACGATTTCAGGCAGGGCCAGGAAGAGTGGCTGCCCCAACATAGCGGCTTCGGCCTCGATACCGCCGACCCCCCAGCCCAAGACTCCGATGCCGTTGACCATCGGCGTATGGGAATCGGTGCCTACAAGCGTGTCGGGGCAGGCAACGCCGTTGCTCACCGCAACGACTTGTGCCAGGTATTCCAGATTGACTTGATGGCAGATACCCATGCCCGGTGGCAGGACGCTTATATTCTGGAAGGCCTGCTGTGCCCACTTCAATAGTGCGTAGCGTTCACGGTTGCGGTGATACTCCAGTTCCACATTACGCTCATATGCCCAGGCGGCTCCAAAGAAGTCTACCTGAACGGAGTGGTCTATAATCAAGTCCACGGGGACAAGCGGGTTGATGCGCTCCGGCGGTAGACCCTTCCGGGCAGCCTCCGCTCGCAGGGATGCCAGATCAACGATGGCCGGTACGCCGGTAAAGTCCTGCATGAGCACGCGTACCGGCATAAAGGGTATCTCTCGATCCGGCGGACGCGGCTGCCATGACAGTAGATTATGCACATGTTCTTCTGTGACAGTCGAGCCATCTTCCATACGCAGCGTATTCTCCAGTAAGATGCGGAGAGAAAAGGGCAGATGGCTGACCCGATATCCTTGTCGTTCCAGCTCTACTAAGCTGTAGTATGGGAGAGTTCCTGTGGAGGTTTGCAATCGGCGGAGAATCCCAAAGCGGTCGCGTAGGGGCATGATGATGCCAGTTTGGTAAGACTATGGTACGAGGGAAGCTTGGCGTGCCCGGGTTTGCTCCTCTTGTAACCGCCTGTAGTCTGCCAGAAAGGATTGCAGGCCCAGATCTGTTAACGGATGTTTCATTGCCTGTTGGAGTACTCGGAAGGGGGCAGTAGCAATGTCCGAGCCGTGGCGGGCAGCCTCAACCAAGTGCATTGGATGCCGCAGTGACGCAGCAATGATTTCACTTTCCATTCCCTGTCGCTCCCAGATTTCGCAGATGTCAGACAGAACGCGTAGCCCGTCGCTTCCAATGTCGTCCAAACGCCCGAGAAAGACGCTCACGAAGCTGGCGCCAGCATTGGCAGCGATGATGGCTTGGGCTGGGGAAAAGACAAGGGTGACGTTTGTGGGGATTCCCTGCCGAGTTAGCTCGCGTACGGCTGCCATACCTTCGGGTATCATGGGGATTTTGATGACTGCTTCTGGGAGCCACGAGATGATGTCTTCCGCTTCTCGCAGCATGCCTGCAGTGTCGGTGGAGAGGACCTCTACGGAAATATGTCCGCCGACGAGCCGGTGAATTTCCAATAGGCGTTCCCGAACGTCTATGGTTGGGTCCTCTTTCGCCAGCAATGTAGGATTGGTCGTAACACCGCTCAAGACCCCCCAGGAGGCGGCGGTACGAATTTCATCCATATTGGCTGAATCTACAAATAGGCGCATGATGTGCTATAAACCCGTTAGACATTCCTACGAGCGGCTACGGTGACGTCTCCGGTGCTGATTTTATTGCGCTTGGGCGTATTTCCGGTCTTCGTGGCTAGCCATCAGGCGTGTTGGACTGTGCGAAGTCTCGCCGATGGGCCAGAGGGGTTACTCTTTTAGTCGAATTCGGGGAAGGCAGCCTTTGCAAGAGCTTCCGAGGCAATGAGCTCGCGGATGGATTGAATGTCATGGTAGAGAGGGCGATCCTGCTGGAGTGGAGGAACACGCTCACGAATGCATGCGACGACACGCTCCAGTGGAGGGCTGGTCTGGACTGGGCGCAGGAATTCCAGCGCCTGTGTGGCACAGAGCAGTTCGATGGCGAGAACCGTTTGCAGATTGTCTACAACCTGCCATGCCTTCTGGGCGGCGATACTTGACATGGAGTTGTGGTCCTCCTGTCCAGCAGAAGTGGGGATAGAATCCACGCTGGCGGGATGGCAGAGGACTTTGTTTTCCGAAACAATGGAGGCGGCCGTATACTGGGCAATCATGAGTCCGGAGTGGAGGCCAGGCTGGGTTGCCAAAAAGGCTGGGAGGCCGCTGCTACGGGAGTTGAGCAGGCGCTCAATGCGCCGCTCGGCGACGCTGGCAAGCTCGGCACAGGCGATGGATAGTAAATCCAGCGCTATTGCCAGCGGTTGTCCGTGGAAGTTTCCACCCTCTAAGTGTTCGCCCGTATCAGGGTCAATGAGCGGGTTATCGGTGACGGCGTTGAGTTCTGTTTGAAAGATGTCCCAGACGTAGGTAATAGCGTCGTGGGAAGCACCATGAATTTGCGGGACACAGCTCAAACTATAGGCGTCTTGGGGGAGGGAATGTGGGGGTGGGACAGAGGCAAGGGCGCTGCCAGCACGGAGCGCGCGAAGGCGGGCTGCCGTTTGCTGCTGCCCCGGAAATGGTCGGAGGCGATGAAGACGCTCGTCGTAAGAGTTACTACTTGCGCGGAGCACATCAGAGGAGAGAGCCGCGGAAACGTCTGCAAGCACTGCGTACTGCCGTGCCCGGTACACCGCTAATGCTCCGTAAGCAGTTGTCATCTGAGTGCCGTTGATAAGAGATAAGCCCTCTTTTGGCTCTAACTGCAGTGGTCTCAGACCATGGTGAGCGAGGACAGCGGCCGCTGGTTCTATGCCCGTTTCCGTTCGGAAGCAGCCCTCGCCGATAAGGGCAAGGGCTACATGGGCTAAGGGGACCAAATCGCCGCTGGCGCCAACCGAACCCTGTCGGGGGATGGCAGGGATAAGGCGGCGGTTGAAGAGCTCCAGTAGTAGCTCAGCTACGCACGGTCGAGTTCCGGTGTAGCCGCTGGCTAAGACGTTTGCCCGGAGCAAGAGAATGGCGCGGACAATTTCTGACGGCAGCCACTCGGCGGCGCCGACACTGTGGGAGCGGACCAGGTTATACTGGAGTTCCCTTGCCTTATGGGGTGAGATGACGATGGAGGCCAGGTCTCCGAATCCTGTTGTAATGCCATACACTGGGCTACCTGACTCTATCCAGCGTTCCACCCATGAGCGACTCCGTTCCATACGGGTCCGGGCATCAGGCGCCAGCTCAGCATGCCAACCGAGCTCGGTGACGGCGCGCCAGAGGTTTTCAATCCGTAACGAGTGTCCGTCCACACGGAGCAGAGGCATTCCCGGAGTGGAGAGCCTTTGGACCGATGCAAAACTACGCCTCCTCCGGGGCAGCTTCCGCTACTGGAGAGGGGAAGGGCGTAGCAAAGAGTCTTACCGAGAAGATTTCTGCGTGAGCTCTTCCAAAATCTTCTGAGCAACGTGCTGCAGAACTTCCTGGCTGGAGTAAAAGCCAGAGTTGAGGCGCTGGCGAATCAGCCCTAAGCCTTCGCGATGCTGGGCTTCCTGGAGTTGCTGGGCTTCCGGCGACAGTTCTACAGTGTCCTGGCCTTCTCCGGTAACGGGGGACGGGGGTTTACTTACCGGCTTTTGTGTGTGTGGTTGTGTTCCCCCCGACGCTGGGGGCGTCGTGCCATGCCGAATCGGT
This sequence comes from Candidatus Kapaibacterium sp., assembly GCA_025055465.1. Classification (GTDB taxonomy): domain Bacteria; phylum Bacteroidota; class Ignavibacteria; order Kapaibacteriales; family HRBIN21; genus HRBIN21. Next base: position 979 of record JANWXA010000055.1, on the reverse strand, counting down.
TCGATCCCCATAATTTTCACCTTCTCTGTATCGTACAAGAGAGTGCTGTAAGACAGCGGCACGGAGGCGTTGCTCGGAACTCAGTGCCAAGGAACGCAGGAGTTCCACTTGTCGTGTAGTACGCTCCGCAAGCTGCTGAATTATATTATGCCATTTTCGTGCCTGATTGGGCGACCAAGTAGTGTAAGGTGCCTTTTCCCACCACTGAGAGAGGTCTTCCAGTGCGCGTTGGCGTCGGGCATAGAGTTGCTCTATTAGAACAAGTTCTTGAAGGCTCGCTCCAGGAGTGGCAAGAAGCGTGTCTATTTGTTCAGTCATATCCATACACTGTTGCAGTAGCTCCCAGCCCTCATGCGCGCACATCGGCAATGCCCCTTTCCCGTTGGAGCAACTCCATGACGAAGCGGGCTATCCGTAAAGCAATCTCCGGCGGAATTTGTTGGAGGATTTGCTTCGTCTGTGCGTCGCGGACACGGAGAACAAGTTTCTGGGTGGCCTCATCCACAGTAAACTCCAGCTCGATGTTTTCCTGTTCTACGACCGACTGAAGGGCGGACACGATGATAGAAAAGTCCGTCCCATGGCTTTCGTTTTCTGCTTCGCCGGCGACCTGAGTCGAGCTGGCTGACGCCGGAGGCGCAGGTTGCTGAGAAGGTGGGCGTCCATACCCACCCTCGCCTTCAGTAGCAACACGCTCTGGTCCGACAATGGCTGCTATGGCTGTAGGATGCGTTATAGGTTGAATGGGGGTAATCATAGTACACTGCTACAAATTAGGCAACATACCCATAGGCAGAGTCGCGAAGTTATTCAACATACCCAACTGCGCGGTTGCCATTGTGTAGAGTTGTTGCAGCCTGAGGTATTCCTTGCGATATTGCTCCACTCGCTGCTCAAGGCGTTGCTCCATCTGTCGGATACGGCCGCTAAGGTTCTGGAGCTGTTGTCCCAGCCCCTGCCAGCGTGAGCGGAGAAGGCC
>JANWXA010000054.1 GCA_025055465.1 Candidatus Kapaibacterium sp. | reverse complement strand
CGCTGGAGCCAGTTTACGCAAGAGGTACGCCAGCTCAAGGAGGAGCTGCTCTGTGGTTCATGCCGCCACTTTGACGAGACAGGACAGCTCTGCACGCTCCTGGATGAACATGTCCGCCATAACCATGTTCCTTGCGGTGGTGAGGCATGGGAGCCGCGTAACGAGTGGGATGAGTAGCCAGCGGCTGCAGCGTAATTTTGTACGGAGTTGACTGGTACGGATGGGAAGCACATGCCAGTAATTACCATAGACGGTCGCCACATAGAGGTCCCTGCGGGGAAGACCATCATTGAGGCTGCATACGAGAATGGGATGCAGATTCCGCACTTCTGCTGGCATCCGGCGCTCTCCGTTGCTGGTAATTGCCGCATGTGCTTAGTGGAAGTCGGGATGCCCAAACGACGCCCTGACGGCAGCATCGAGGTAGACAAGGATGGACAGCCGGTGATCGCCTTCTTTCCGAAGCTCCAGATCGCCTGCGCGACGCCCGTTGCTGACGGTATGGTGGTGCATACAAAGAGCGAGCGTGCCGTTTGGGCTCAGGAAGCGGTGATGGAGTTCCTGCTCATCAACCATCCCCTGGACTGCCCCATCTGTGACGAAGCTGGCCAGTGCAAACTCCAGGAGTACGCCTTTCGCCATAGCCGAGGCGTGAGCCGGTTTACAGAAGAGAAGGTCCACAAGCCCAAGCGGATTATCTGGGGGCCGACCATTGTCTTTGACGCCGAGCGCTGCATCTTGTGTTCCCGCTGTATTCGTTTTGCCGATGAGGTTGCCAAGCAGCCGGTACTAACCTTTGTGGAGCGCAACGACCACGTCACCATAGAGCTCTATCCCGGCACGGAGTTCGATAACCCGTACTCTATGAACGTCATTGAGCTTTGTCCTGTGGGGGCGTTGACCAGCCGCGACTTCCGTTTCCAGGCACGGGTGTGGGAGATGAGTTTCACGGACTCCATCTGCCCGGGGTGTGCCCGCGGATGTAATATCCGGATTGGTGTCCGTAACAACGAGATCCTCCGTCTGGAGCCACGCCGTAATCTGCGTGTGAACCAGTACTGGATGTGCGACGAAGGGCGTCTAACGCAGTACGGCTTCGTCAACTACAATCGCGTTGACGGGCCGTGGCTCCGCCGGGTCGGCACGGAGAAGCCGGAGTCAGTCTCGTGGGAGGAGGCATACGAGGCCGTTGCAGCAGCACTGCGTCGTTATAAGCCGACCGAAATTGCCATTGTCGGCTCGGGCCGCCTGACGAACGAGGATGCGTATGCCCTGGTCAGGTTCGCTCGAATGGTCTTGAAAACTCCCCACATAGACTTCCCACGGCGGGAGGACCCCTACTTTGAGGATGATCTGCTCCGATGCCGCGACCGTAACCCGAACACAACTGGAGTCCTGGAGATTGGCCTTAAACCGGGTGCTGGTGGGACGAGCCTGTCGGAGCTCCCGCAGAAGGTGCGCTATGGAGCTATTCGCGTTCTCTACGTCGTGGAGGAAGACCTGGCGTCGGTGTCGCCTGAGCTGCGGCAGGCGCTGGAGGAGGCAGAGGTGGTCATTGTTCACGCCACGAACCACAACGAGACCACGAAACGCGCTCACATCGTGTTGGCGGCGACGACCTATGCTGAGCTTGAGGGGACCTACACGAATATTCGGCGGTATGTCCAGCTCTTGCGCCCTGCCATAGCCACGCGGGAACGGGAACGTTACATGGGAATGCAGATGAGTCGCTGGGACAAATTCGGTGCCTGGAATGACCGCTGGACTCATGGACCCCGTCGGAACTGCCGACAGACATGGCAGCATCTGAAGGAGATCGCTCGGATTCTGGGAACATCGTGGAAATGGCATCGCTCTGAGGACGTCTTCCGAGAACTGGCTCAGGAAGTGCCGAGCTTTTCTGGTATGACCTACGAGTTGCTGGAGGCCTATCAAGGAGTAGCGTTGGGCAGGGGGTTGGCTCCCGAACCTGTGCCAACTATGCAGTATGAGTCGCATGTCCTGAAGCCATAGGGCAGAGCAAGGATGCCAGAGCTTCTGGTCCAGTTTGTGATTGCCGGCGTCAAAGCCTTCATTGTAGTCAACACTGTCCTGCTGGCGGCGGCGACGCTGGTGTACGTTGAGCGCCGTGTAGCGGCATGGATTCAGGACCGCATTGGCCCCAATCGGGTCGGGCCCTTCGGGCTTCTGCAGCCTTTCGCTGACGTGCTCAAGCTCTACTTCAAGGAAGATCTTGTGCCTGCGTTGGCAGACCGAGCGTATCATCGGCTGGCACCGCTGATTTCCATCGCTGTTGCGCTCAGCCTCTATGCTGTTATTCCGATAGCGGACTACGTTGTCATCGGTGGCGAACGCATTCCCCTGTCAGTGGCACCGGGTATCAATGTCGGAGTGCTCTACATCCTGGCGATGACCTCCATCGGCGTCTATGGGATTGTGCTGGCAGGCTGGGCGTCCAACAACAAGTATTCCCTCCTGGGTGGCTTGCGCTCTTCGGCACAAATGATCTCGTACGAGCTGGCGCTGGGCTTGTCCATCGTGGGCGTTGTGATGGTTGCAGGGACACTGGACATAGCCGAAATCATCGCCCGCCAGAAGCACGTGTGGAACATCGTTTACCAGCCGTTAGGTTTCTTGCTGTTCCTGGTTGCCTCCTTTGCAGAGACCAACCGTGCCCCGTTTGACCTGCCGGAGGCCGAGCCAGAGCTGGTCGGGGGATACCATACAGAGTACTCCAGCATGAAGTTTGGGCTCTTCTTCCTGGCGGAGTACTCCAACATGGTGGTGGCCTCGCTGATGATGGCGACGCTCTTTCTGGGCGGATGGCATGTGCCCTTTGTGCCGGAGCTCCCACAGTGGTTGGGACTACAAGAGGGGTCTATCGGGTTGGCTCTCTTCCAAGCAGCGGTGACGGTTGCGAAGACGGCTGCCCTCCTCTTCCTCTTCATCTGGGTGCGTTGGACGGTGCCACGCTTCCGCTATGACCAACTAATGCGCTTGGGATGGCGCGTGCTGCTGCCCTTCGCACTGCTGAATATTGTCGTCACGGGTACCGTGCTATTGGCGTTGGAGCTCGTCTAAGTTGACTGATTGAGGCAGCGATGAACGTAACGCAGAACACCGAAGCCCAGCGGATGAGCTTCTGGGAGAAGCTTTACCTGCCGGCAATCGTCCAAGGATTGGGCGTTACATTGCGGCAGATGTTCAGGCCGAAGTTTACGCGGCAGTACCCCGAAGAGCGGTGGGAACCGTTGGGCTCCTATCGGGGGAGCCCCGTGCTGGTGCTGGACGAGGATGGAGAACGCTGTGTGGCCTGTGGGCTCTGTTCGCGCGTCTGCCCGGCGCTTGCCATCGAAGTGCAGGCTGCTGAGACGGAGCGCGAGAAGGAGCGTTATCCGGTCAAGTTTGAAATCAACATGCTGCGCTGCATCTACTGCGGTTACTGCGAGGAGGTCTGCCCTGAGGAGGCCATTGTGATGAGCAAGGACTACGAGCTGGTCTTTGAGGACCGCGAATCTGCCATCCTGGGCAAAGAGCAGCTCTTGGTGCCGATCGAGAAGTTACAGGATCGGCTGGAGTTCCTGCGGCGCTATAAGTAACCATCACCCCGGCCTCAGAGGGTCAAGGGCTCGCGTGCACGTTGCTGGAGACGGCGGAGTTCGCGTTTATAGCGTTGGAGCTCGCGTCCATAGCGCTGCAGCCCACGGTGGTAGCGCTGTAGCTCCTGTCCATAGCGGCGGATTTCCTGCTGGTAACGCTGGAGCTCTCGCTGGGTGTCACGGAGCCGCTCCTGGAGCTCCTTCTGGAACTGCTTCTTCTGCCGCTGGAGCTCCTGCAGGCGGCGTTGGAGCCGGTCGTCCAGGCGGCTGGGCGGAGGACGGCGTGGCGGTCGGGGACGCGGCACTGTATCGGGGGCTGCTGTAGCAAGAGTCACAGAGATTGCTCGCACGGGTGCTGACGGGGAGAGGCTCCTCCGTGGCACCTGTGGGGGGCGCGGGGGAGTCGGGGGTGCTATCCGCCGGTGCCGTTGAGACCTCTCCGGCAGGGAGTCCAACGGTGCTGGTGGTAGGAGCCGGAAAGGCAGACCATTCTCAAAAGGGGGCAGTAGCCGAAATGGTGTGTTGTAGTCGGGGCTGAAGGGGGCGAACCAATCCCCCGGAGGCAGCGGATGGGGAAGTCTCAGTGAGTCCAGCGGAGGCAGACGGAGCCGTGGGGAGTCCAGCGGGGGGATATAGAAGCGGAAAGAAGGTACTTTCAGCCAGTGCTCGACTGAGTCCCAGTATCGGGGAATACTAAACCAGCGCGTCCACAGAGTGTCTCGAACAGGCTCTTCGGGAGTGGTCAAGACGGTAACCAGTGCCTTGAGAATGCCGGCAGCAGAGGTCAACCACCACATTTGCCCTCCGTGAGCAGCACTTGTACTGTCCTGTGTCTAGCATAGTTAGAGTCGCCGCAACACAGAATTGTTTAGCGCGGAGGGGCTGTTTTTCGGTATCGGATACAACCGGCTGCCCGGCGCGGAACCTGGTGTACCAGCCCACCTGTGCAGAAATCCCGAAAAGGTCCGTGCACAGGGACTTCGTTCAGGAGCTGTGTGAGCTATCGGCCCAGTTGGTCTGTGCGACCCAGCAGTGGTCGCAGGAGGTCTATCGGGATAGGGAAGACGATGGTGGAGTTGCGCTCGCTGGCGATCTCTGTGAGCGTCTGCAGGAAGCGCAATTGTAAGGCCACGGGGTACTGCTGAATCGTCTGGGCGGCTTCAGCCAGGCGCTGGGCAGCTTGGTATTCGCCTTCGGCGCTGATGATCTTGGAGCGGCGTTCGCGCTCGGCTTCCGCCTGCCGTGCCATTGCCCGCTGCATTTCCACCGGTAGGTCAATCTGCTTGAGCTCGACGGCCGTCACCTTGACGCCCCAAGGCTCGGTATGGCTGTCAATAATCTCCTGCAGGTGCCGGTTGATCTTTTCCCGCTCTGCCAGGATGTCGTCCAGCTCCGACTGCCCCAGCACACTCCGCAGCGTCGTCTGAGCAATCTGGCTGGTGGCAAAGAGGTAGTTCTCCACTTCGTTGATGGCCCTCTCCGGATCCACGACGCGGAAGTAAACGACGGCGTTGACCTTGATGGAAACGTTGTCGCGTGTAATAACATCCTGCGAGGGCACTTCCATTGCAACGGTTCGCAGGCTCACCTTGATCATGCGGTCAATAAAGGGGATGAGGAGGACCAGTCCTGGGCCTTTCGAACCGATAAGGCGCCCTAAGCGAAAGATGACCCCGCGCTCGTACTCATTCAGGATGCGGAGAGCCGAGGTAAGGACGATGATCGCTAAGAGGAGCAAAATCAGCAGTTCCATGGCAATCAACTTCCCAAGGAATTCAACAAACGCTATGATGAGCTTGACAAGGAGCTCCATGCTGTCGGCTTCTCGGAGGGTTCGACGTGGAGCACGAAACCTTCACGCTGGACGATGCGGACCCGTGTCCCCGGCTCGATAGGCTGGTCAGCCGTTGCCCACCAGAGCTCACCCATCAGACGTACGCGTCCGCGCGTGTCCGGCGTAATGCGGTCCACGACTACGGCCGTCAGACCGATCAGACCTTCGCCACCGCTATAAGGACGGCGCAACTGCGCCTGGATGCCTTTGCCCAGTATCCAAACGAAGAACACAACGCTGCCCAGCACCGTTGGGAGGATGACGGACCACGAGATGCGCATAAACTCCAGCGGGGAATCAATGAGCATGATAGAGCCCAGCAACAGCGAGATAATGCCTGCCAAAGTGAGCAAGCCGTAGCTGGTAATTTTCAGCTCCAGCAGGAACAGCACAATTGCTACGGCGATGAGCGCCAGCCCTGCGTAGTTGACGGGCAGCATCTGCAGGGCATAAGCAGCCAGGATGAGACAGATTGCTCCTACCACTCCTGGCACAATAGCGCCGGGGTTGTACAGCTCGAAGAGCAGCCCGTAGATGCCTAACATGAGGAGGATGTAGGCAATGTCAGGGTTGCTGAGCAAGGCCAGGAGGCGTTGGCGCCAATTCATCGGAACCTCTTCCACTCGGGCCGTGGCCGTCTGGAGTTTCCGGGTGCCGGAGGGGAGCTCTATAGAGCGGCCGTCCAGGGCCTTGAGCAGGGAGTCCAGAGAAGATGCAACGAGGTCAATGACGCCCTCACGGAGCGCCTCCCGCTCGGTGCTGGAGATACTACGGCGGACAGCATCCTCGGCCCACTTTGCGTTGCGTTTGCGTTGTTGGGCGATGCTACGGGCAAATGCAGCGGCGTCGTTGGTAATTTTATCCGCCATCACCGAGTCGGTGGTCTCTCCGCCCAGGCCGACGGGATGTGCTGCCCCGATGTTGGTTCCCGGTGCCATTACTGCAACGTGTGCTGCCAGTGTGATGAAGACCCCGGCTGAGCCAGCGCGTGCCCCCGAGGGAGCGACATAAACTACTGTGGGCACCTTCGACTGCAGGAGTTTCTGCACGATTGTGCGGGTGGATTCCAAGAGGCCACCAGGGGTGTTGAGTCGGAGAATGATGGCTTCCGCACCCCGTTCTTCACCTATGTGGAGGAGCATGGTGATGTACTCGGCTGTTGCCGGATTAATGGCCCCTTCAACGGTCCCTACCAGCACCGACTGCTGCCCCCAAAGGCAGGAGGCACCAACCACACCGACAACAGATACCCAGAAGCCCAGGGACATAGCATCAAAGGGTTGGAGCTCTTACGGCTGCAAGATTACGAAAAAACTGCGTGAAGACAGCGTGAGCGAGGAAGGGCCGTGTTTCGTCTGTAGGCCTGGACTTGAAAGGGCGTGCTATGTGGTCAGTAATGGGCATAATAGCCGGGCTGTTTCTGCTGGGGTGTGCAACCCCATCGGGAACTCACCGAGAGTATTTCGGCTTCACCAACACTCCTCCGGAACGCCAGCAGCCACAGCAGAACCGAGAACAAACGGCTTCCGAACCCTCGGTGGAGCGGCACTATGAGTGGGTATGGGGGCCGGCGCCCACTTACGTTGTGGTTGTCCCCGAGTGGGCATCCGCCGATTGGTACGCCCCATGGTATCCGTATCCGGTCTACTACTGCCGTCCGGGATACTATCGCTGGGGATACTGGCGATACCGCCCGTGGTACGCACCGCCCGTCGTGGTCGTTGTGCCGGTAGAGCGTATACCGGAGCCACCTCAGCGAGTGCGTACCTTTGGTCCTTCCCGGGGGACTGTGGAACCTCGTCCCACAACTGTTTCTGGAGAGGAGGGTGGGGGACGGTTGCGAGGGAGGGAGTCGGGAGATACAGCCTCTACCCGTGAGCGTAAGGGAAGCGAGGAGACCGTTCGGGCGCAGCCAGTACAGGAAGGGTCAGCACAGTCTCAGATATCCCCTGGGCAGACTGAGCAGACCACGGGTCAGGGCGGGGGACGGACCCGTACCAGCAAGGCTGCGGAGAAGACAACGGAAAAGGACGAGGATGTAACAGTCCGGACGCGCAGCAAGCAGAAGGACACTGAAGGTGGTGGACGCTCTCGGCGCAAGACACAGCCGTGAACCCACGGATTCCCCTGACAACCTGTTGAGAGTGTCTCTGGAGAGCAAATCTGCAGGGAAGGGACTGTCTCAGCCTGTTTCTGGGAAGCTCTCTTCGTCGGCAAGTGGAAGCGCAGCATTGCGAATCTGGATGACCCGGAGCTCTGCCTGCTCTAAGTACTGCCGACAGCTCGCGATGAGCTGCATGGCCTCTTCGTAGAGCTGGAGCAGTTGCTCCATCGGGAGCGCTCCTCGGTCCAGTAGGGCTACGATCTCCTCCAGGCGGGCAAGCTGGCCTTCAAAGGAGAGGGAGCTGTTCTCGCTCATGGGAGTTTCCGTCAGAGGGCACAGCAATAGGGGAAGCGTCAGACTCTTTTGGGAAGACATGCATAAGGCGAGCCAGTGCCCGCTCCCGTAAGCGGACGATTTCTACCCGTGTAAGCCCCTGTAATGAGGCGTCTTCGGGCAAGTAGTGTCCACGGACACGAAGGAGGGCAAAGCCACGCCGCAGCGGTGCAAAGGGGTGGAGGCTCTGGCAGTGGGCTTCCAGAGCTGCCAGGCGGCGGCGGGCCTGCTGGAGGGCGCGCTCAACTGCATGGACCAGGCGTTCGGAGAGCTCGTCAACATCTTGCATCGCCAAATGGATACGCTCCTGGAAGCGCCGGAAGGCCGGGTGCTGCGATAACCACTGGAGGCGGGTCCGTCCTAACTCCAGTGCCCGGGACGTTGCTTGCCAGAGCCGCTGCTCGGATTGGTCGAGCCACTCCAAAAGGGCTTGCTGCCCAAACTGGGAGACCAGCTCCGCCGCGGCCGTCGGTGTTGGGGCCCGTACGTCCGCAACGAAATCGGCAATCGTATAGTCCACCTCATGGCCGACAGCGGACACGATCGGGATGCGTGAAGAGTAAATGGCCTCCGCTACCTCTATGGTGTTAAAGGCCCACAAATCCTCCAGTGAGCCACCCCCACGGCCGACGATGATGACCTGCGCATCCGTCTGGTTGAGCTCTGCGATAGCCTGGACGATGTCCGCTGGGGCCAATTCCCCCTGGACGAGTGTCGGGCGAAAGTAGACCGTCGCAGCCGGCATGCGGCGGTGCAGCGTCGTAAGCATATCGTGGAGTGCTGCCCCACTGGGCGAGGTAGCAATCCCAATGCGGAGGATGAGCCGCGGTAAGGGTCGCTTTCGCTCCTCTGCAAACCAGCCCCGGGCCTGGAGCTCCTGCTTGAGCCGCTCAAAGGCCTCGTAAAGGCTACCGATCCCATCGGGCCGCAGGCCCCAGCAATCCAATTGGTACTGTCCCCGCTGGGGGCGGACGGTGATGGCCCCTTCGGCGATAACCCGCATTCCGTCCTGGGGCTCAAAGCTCAGGGGCCGACCCCGCCAGAGGACGCAGGCAATCTGCGCCCCCTCGTCCTTGAGCGTGAAGTACCGATGCCCTGAACTGTACAGCTTGTAGTTAGAAATCTCCCCTCGGACGCGCACATACGGGAAGCTCTCCTCCAGCAAGAGCTGGAGCTGCTGCGTCAGCTCGCTGACGGACACTGTGGGGACTTCTAACGCCATCACTGGAAGAGCTGCAGGCTGAACCGTACGAAGAAAGGCACGAAGACCAGGCTCAGAATAGCCATAAGCTTGATGAGGATGTTGAGCGAGGGACCTGACGTGTCCTTGAACGGATCGCCAACGGTGTCCCCAATGACGGCAGCCTTATGTGCCTCGGAGCCTTTCCCACCGAGGTGACCCTTCTCGATGTACTTCTTGGCGTTATCCCAGGCGGCACCGGAGTTCGCCATGCTGGTTGCCAGCGCCACGCCGGAGACGATGGCGCCGATGAGGACCCCAGCGAGCATCTTCAAGCCGAAGAGAAAGCCTACCACCAGCGGGGTCCCCAACACCAGGAGCCCCGGAGCGACCATTTCCCGCAGCGAAGCCTTTGTGGAGATGTCTACGCACTGCCGGTAATCCGCTCTGGCTTTCCCCTCCAGCAGTCCAGGGATGGCACGGAACTGGCGGCGGACCTCCTCAATCATGTCGAAAGCAGCTCGGCCTACTGCGCGCATCGTCATAGCTGAGAAGGCAAAGGGGAGGACACCTCCGACCAGGAGCCCGGCCAGGACCCAGGGGTCCAGCAGGCTGGTGGTGTGGAGGATGTCCAGCTCGGGGGCAAACTCCTGCGCCCGGGTAACGAAGGCGGAGAAGAGCGCCAGCGCTGTTAGAGCTGCCGAGCCGATGGCGAAGCCCTTACCAATGGCGGCGGTTGTGTTCCCTGCTGCGTCCAAGGTATCGGTGCGCTGGCGGATCTCAGAGCCCATGCCGCCCATTTCAGCAATGCCGCCCGCGTTGTCGGCCACAGGACCATAAGCGTCTATGGTCAGCGCCGTTGCGATTGTTCCCAGCATACCGAGAGCGGCGACAGCCACCCCGTACATGCCCCCCAGTGTGTAGCCTACAACGGCAGTCAATGCCAGCAGGAGTGCCGGGATGACCGCACTGTTATAGCCGATGGCCAGGCCACCAATCATCACGGTAGCGGCGCCTGTTCGGGCAGAGTCGGCCAACTGCTGTACCGGACGGAAGCGGTTGGAGGTGGAGTAGTCGGTCACAATCCCGGTCAGCAAGCCTGCAACTAACCCTACAAGCACGCAGAAAAAGATACCCAGCGCTGTGTACTGGTACCCGAAGATGACAAACGTCTCCGGCAGCATGGTCTGCGAAGTCACGTAAGCCCCGATCCCCAGGAGCACCGTTGCGATGAGCAGGCTCCGGCGCAGCGCGTTCTCTACGTCGGCCTCTGTCCGGGCTCGGGTGAGCACTACGGCAATAAAACTACAGAGGGCCCCGACAGCGCTGATAGCCAGTGGAAAGAGCAGCGCCGGCAGGTTATCTGGGAAGGCAACAGCTCCGATGACCAACGCCG
>JANWXA010000053.1 GCA_025055465.1 Candidatus Kapaibacterium sp. | reverse complement strand
GTTGGAACAGGCACCGAAGGCATTACAACCCGCCCCAAGGATGAAATCACCTTATCGGAAAGCTACCTGCAGACGGGGACTGGAGTACAAATTCGCCAGGACCGCTCTTACGAAGTAGAGGTGGGTGTAACCGACGTCAGCGGCATTACCATCCCCGAGGGACTAGACCCAGCCGAAGCTGCAAAGCGTTTTCACACCCTGATCCGCTTAGCAAATGTCCAGGAGCTGGACTATCAGATTTTCTACCATCCCAGCCCCAACCCTGAACAGCCGCCACCATTTCCTTCAGATGACACACTCCGTCGCTTTGCCTGGGAACGCCTCCCCGAAGGTCAGCCGATCGGACCGGAGGTAGACGGAGCCCCTTGGCGCCTCCTGGCAATGCGGCGGATAGAGCTCGATTTGGACAAGACACAGGACTACCGGAACCCCATTTACAAACCTTACACCGTCGCTGTTGGCGACCTCAAGCGCTTTGCCCCACCCGATGCAGCGGCAAAGGACAGCATTTACTGGTATGACCATAAACGCACGTTGGAGCACGCCCAGCAGAATGGTGGACGCATCAAGAAACGCATTTTCTCTATGCGTTTCCAGCCCCCACCACAGCCCGGATGGTACAAGCTCCGCTTCGCCTCGCGGACTAATCGCATCTTGGGCATCCAAGGCGATCAGCCCTTGGAACTAACGGGTGAAGAAACCGTCAACATAGGTACCGTCCAGATCAAAGTCAAGGACTTGCAACTGGTCAAGCGGGAGCTGGAATACGAGCTGGATGCGTATAATCCTCCCTTCGCTGAAGACCTCATCAATGGACGAATAGACGCTGAACAATTCCTCAGCCAGCTCCAGTCCTCTATGGACTATGTGCGCCGAGAGTTCCCGGAGAAATCCTCAGAAATTACTGCCAAATTGGAGCTTTATGGCTACATTGCTCGTTTATTAGCGCCTGGGCAATCCGCTGGCTTTGAGCAAAACCGTTCCAGCATTTCCATTGACATCCGGGTCATCAAGCCAGCAGTGCCCCCTCCGGCTGATCCTAAGGTCTTCCTGGCACAAGAGGAGTTTTACTCTTTCGATAAATCCCAGCGCACCGTCATTCCCTTCACTGCTGGCCCGATTGTGTCTGGCGGGAAGCCGCCAACTGTCACGATTCAGCCCCCGCTACCCTTCCGGCTCGCAGACCTGGGGCCAGAACTGGTCGCCGGGGCAGCAACCGCGGGCGGCGCGACAAACCACAAATTTGAACTCCAGATCAATGAACCCATTGGAGCAGGTGAATACACCATTCGTATCACCCACACCAACATCGTAGGGAAACAGGCCACATCAGAAGCCCGACTTCTTGTCTTCCCCAGCCGCCTGACCAACGCACAGGATATAGATGCGGCTTTACAGAACAGCCTTTTCTACGGCTATACTTTCCAGGTCGTTGCCGAGCCCAGCTCTGTTGGAAAAATCCCCGCAGCACAGTTTCGGACAAGCATCGCTATTGGCGCCGACCAGCAACCAGTTGTTCCCGGACTGCAAGCTGAGCGGGAAATTCCTGCCTCGGCTACTGGGGCCTTCGTCCGTGTCGCATGGCAGAACCCATACACTGGCGAGCTTGTCACCCTCTACGAAGGCACCGGTACACCGCAGCAGCGAAGCCCCCGAATTTCTGTTAGTGATGTGAAAGTTGATCCTACAATTGATCCTCGCAGTCCGGAAATCCTTGTGACCGGTATCACGATTCTGCCGCCATTCGTAGACGTGCAGCGCCAAGCAACACCTGAAGATATCAAAGATGTTCGGGTACAGATTACCCGCGCTGACATCCCAAATTACAAACCCAGTGCCTCGATTCAACGAGCGGGTACCAACACGTATGAGGTTCGGATCCGATTGGATGGCCCGATACCAGTTCGTCGTGGCCGCTTGGATGGCACCGTCTCCCTCCTCATCACGGCTAAGGTGCGAAACCCCATCAACGGAACGGAATCGCGTGAGGGACGGGCAATGATTCCAAACATCCCAATCTCGTATTAGGCATGTTGTACACTCGATAGACGGCAATGCAACGGATAACCCAACGCCGCCTCCTCTTGGGCAGTATAGCTGCCCTGCTATGTTGGAGTGAAGTTGTACAAGCACAAGACGCCGAAGTACGCGCCATTCTGCGCAAGTTCAAGAACTACCGCTACAGTACCGTTTCCATCTTTCGCCTGGAAGGCCAGGTTTTTGCCGACGTGCAAGAACTGCTCAACCCTATGCCGAAGGCTCCCGAAGTAGTAGCAAACCTGCAGTCAACAAACCCCGCTCTGTATCAGCAAATCCAAGACCGAGTAACCTTGGAAGGATGCGCTGCTGACATCCAAGAAGTGCTTCGCAAACTGCGCGAAGAAGACGGGGTACCCCCAGGCATTGTCAACCGTGCTGAAACCATTGAAGCTGTCAAGTACGCCGTCCAGGTCATGCAGAACAACTGCAACGCTTTCAAGAATGCCTTTGCCATCACCACTCGCTACCGTCCCGGTGAGCCCTTTACCATCATTGCTCTCATCAAAACTCGGGACCGTTCGCGGACAATTGCCCGGGACTTGCGAAATGTCCAAGATGCCGACATCCTTCTCTTCTCTGAGCTCCGCCGCATTGCCGCCCCCCCAACATCACCGTCAGCAACTCTATATGACTACTTGGCAACCGCTGTTATCCAAGGAGCTATAGAAAACGTCACTCTGGAAGCCCAAGGTATTGGAGACGAAGAGACCCAATTTGCTCCTCCAACCTTTGGTAACGCCGAGCCGGTTTGGGAAGATGACATTCAAACGTACCTACGCATTTCTGAAGGACAACCTCTGGACTACGCTCATCCCAGCGAGCTGGTTGTTAGCTTTCCCGATCTTATACGATACCGGTACTATACCATCCCAGCCGACGCAGCAGAAGAGGCCGCAACAGAGGCCGAAGAAGAGCAGATCTACAACCGCTATATCCCACGCTTAGGGCTTGAGCTGCGTTATGGGCTCGAAGAGCTCAATTACCCATCCATCTGGTCACAACGGCTGACAGTCAATGCCCTTTGGAGCAGTGCCCGGCTGGGCATGGTCCTGCCCCTCAAAGGGTGGAGTCAGCTCGCCTCAAAGCTGGGAGCACGACCCCGGCTAACAACGGCTGGTTGGGGAATGTACGGGACGGTAGACTTTCCCGTCAAACTTATTCAGGAAGGTGGGGTCTTCCAGGCCTCTGGCTCCTATGTGTTCGGTGACGCACGGAAATCCGACCACCAAACCTGGAACGCACAGCTACAACGCTCCACCGACTTCTTCATTCGCTATCACGCTCAGCTCCATTATTCCTTCAGCATCGCCATAGACAAAAACTACTTCTTCCGCTTTAAGCTCGGCGGGACCATCTATGGGGCCGAAACGTGGGCAGAGCGTTCGGATACCACCGAAGATCGGTCCGTCCTTCACCGCTTTGTCGAAGAGGATGACGAAGTCATCGGCGGCATTAGCGGTGGGGTTGACTTCATGTCCACGGGGTTGAGCACTCCCTACGGATTCACTCTGCAGTATTTTGACGACACAATGTTGGGAACAGTCTGGCTTCAGATACCTGTCACTCGCGGCTTTGCCCTGCGCTTCGACGGACGGCTCTTCGCCTGTCTACTCCGCGAAGCCCGTCCGTGGGAGCAAAAAACCCTTTTCTTCCCTTCTGCCCGTGTAGTGTTGAATTTCTAACCGAGGAAAACCACCATGGTACAGTGGCTCATAGCCGGTGTCGTTACCTGCACCATTGCATGGTCTCAACAATCAGGAAGCCATACCAGTGCCTTTCCGGATCACGATACGATAGTAGCAGCCCTAAAGACCATAGACCCTAACATCCTGCGCTACTTCCCGCGATGGCGTATTTGTGAGCCCAATCTGATGATCCAAATCCACCAAACCTTTCTACTGTTGGGTTACCCAGAGGACCAATTGGACATGCAGCGCATTCTCGTCACGGCAGCACCCACAGCTCGCCGTGGAAATACCGAATTCGACATTTTGCTGATCGAGTGCGGCGATTCCAAGATGGTCTCACCCGAAATAGAAGCCACCATTCGCAACTTAGCAACTTTCCTGGCAGATCCGCAGCGCCGCTACTGTTATGAAGAAATCCCCCCCAGCATTCCCCCGACACCTGCACAAGCTGAGGCAATTATCAACTTTACGATGCCGACCCATGTAGGGCATGCTATCTCCGTATCCCTGTTTGAACAAAGCCTCAAGCTGGGGCGAAGCGGTTTCTGGCTACGGGCAAACCTTGGTACTGACCCCGTTGGTTATCCCTTCTGGTCCTCGGGCATTGCACGCGTGTTGTTGCAACGTCCACTTATCCAAAACACCGACGAGCTAACCCAAAAGGCAATCCCTCACCTTCTGGATGTACATCTCGGTGGCGGATACCGTATCACAGGTGGTCTGGACCGGGAGTTCCTGGGCGGTGCAATCCCGGTGCGCAAACTCAATGTCGATGCCGGTGGCCAACTCATCGTTGGTGCAGATTTCTACTTTCCTTTCCAACCTCAGGCAGGCACCGCCTTCCACGTAGAGATTCCGCTCCGAAGCATAGATCCCTCGAGCCGCATTAACCCGAAAACTTACGCCATTCTTCCCACAGGCCCCGATCGTGAACCTCTGCGCTCAACCAATCCAGACTGGAACATTCTTCCTGACAGTGTCATTCCAGTGTTGCGTTCTACTGGGCAATGGACGCTTTTTTACAACTGGTGGCTCAATCCCCAACGCCCCACCCATTTCTTCCGGCTGGACGCAGGCATAAGCTATGCTGAAATCCAAGAAGCCGCTTTCCTGCGGCGTGCCGATGGCACCACATCGCTGGTGCGCGATAGCGTCGAAGGCCTACGTACGTACAGGCCTCGCGAGTTTGCCGACTGGCTCTATCTGCGGTTAGAATATCGGAATCAAAGCAGCTTCCCCTTCGGCATCTCGTTGCAATACTCCAACCAGATTTTACTGGGGCGAGCATACGTGCCCATCATTGGGCGTTGGCTGTATTTGGAAGGTAAGTATGCAACACCCTTACGCCCCGCGCGTCTCTTCGAAACACGACACTTCTTCATGCTGTCGCCCCTCTTCCGCATTACGCTCTGACGTCCATCCGCTACCCTCCAGTAGCGGACACAAAACAGGACACCGGGCTTCGATGACGTACTGAGGGCAAGCCAGCTAATGGGCGCCTTCCGTACAAGGCTCATGCCTGCCGTTGTTATACCTCTTTCCGTTATCCATCTTTCCACGGCAGCGCCCCACGGTTTCCAGGGAACCCCATCCCCCACCGATACCACCAATCTTCAGCGCCGCATTTTAGAACGGACTCGTATCGAGCCACGGCGCGCAGCCCTACAGTTGCGCCTACATAACGTGGACATCACCCGCTTTCCGGAAATCAATCTCATCGTGGAAGTGGTTGGCGAAACCCCTGACACGATCCTACCAAGTGACTTCACAGTTGTAGAAAATGAACGAGCATATCCTGTCCTGTCCACCAGCCGATTGTCCCCACAGCATCGTGTCCCTGTGGACTTTGTCTTTGCTGTAGATGTCACAGGTACAATGCAAGCATACGTCAATGGGATACGGGACAATATCGAGCGCTTTACCCGCACCCTGCTCTTGCGCGGCATTGATTATCGGCTGGGGCTGTTGCTCTTCTCCGATGTGCTGGAGCGGGTCTACCCCCTCACCGAGGATGTGAGAGACTTCCTCAAATGGGTTTCCCAGATTTGGGCAAGCGGTGGTATGGATGAAAAGGAGAACGCTCTGGAGGCCCTTGCAGAAGCTGCACGCGCCCCATTTCGACCAGCCGCAAACCGAGTCATTGTGCTGATCTCTGATGCCCCATACCATCAGCGAGGGGAGCGCGGACATGGCCGCACAAACTTTACCACCGAGAGCATTATTGATTACCTACGCGAGCACCAAGTCCGAGTCTTTTGCATTACGCGCCCGGAACTCAAAGAATACAAACGCATCGCTGAGGCAACACGTGGTGCCGTGTATGACATTCAAATGCCGTTCTCCCAGATCCTGGACCAATACGCAGCTGAACTAACGAACCTTTGGGTACTCACTTACCGCACTGGGGAGGAAATTCCCCCAGACTCCGTCCGAGTGGCTATTCTGGATCGCGAGCGTCGGCAGCTGGTGCGACAGATTATTCCTGTTGTCGCAATCGGGCGCAAGTTCATCCTGGAGCATCTGCTCTTTGAGACCAACAGTGCCGTTCTGCCCGACACTGTTCCCGAATTAGAGATCATCGCTCATTTCCTGAGACGTCGTCCCGAGGTACGTATCCGCATTGAAGGTCATGCGGACAACCGCGGAACAGCCGCGTATAACCGGCGCCTCTCTCTGCAGCGGGCAGAAAGCGTCCGCCAGTACCTTCTCCAGCGGGGCGTTTTAGAGCACCAGCTCCTCGTTGTTGCCTTCGGAGCCAGTAGGCCCATCGCGGATAACGACACAGAGTTTGGACGTAGCCTAAACCGCCGGGTTGAAATCGTTATTGCTCAGAAATAGCAGCCCTCCGCCGTAGGAGGCGCCCCCCCAGAAAGAGCAATGCTGCTACTACCACCGTATAGGCCGTGGCTGCCCCAGCATATTTGAGCACGAACCCTATCGGTGACACCTCAAGTGGGTGGACAAAAAGAGCAAAATATAGGACATTATGCACGGCGCTACCCAGAGTAACAATCCCCAGCATGGTGAAAAAATCCACAGTAAAGAGCCACTCCGGATCTTCTGGATGAGCAAAGAACCCTACTATAAACCCCGATACGGTTTTCGCAAACGCATTGAGCCCGACTTGCCCCTGCGTGACGACATCCACCAGTAGCCCAACGGCGAAGCCTACAGCCGTTCCTGCCATCTGGCCTTCCCGGAGGGCAATCCAAAAGGTCAAAAGCAACAGCACATCAGGTACAATCCCCGCAGCAGCAATCCAGGGAAGGAGAAGCACGTGCACCAAAGCTCCCAGAAGTGCAGTAATGCCATAACCCAGCAAGCGCAGCCACACCCGCGCTCCCGGCAGAGGGGATCCCATCTCTTTACGGCTTCACCTCTGGGGTGAAAAACTTCTCCTCCAAAAGTCGCCGCTCTGGATTGGGAACATGCCTTAGGACAATGACGTGGCGCAGAACCTGGTAGGGAACTGTTGGAATAACGATAATCCGATGAAAGGGTAATCCGTGCTCGCGTTGGACCTCCTGAACAACCCCCACCAGCAGGTCCGGTGGAAATCGGTCACTGGAAGCAGAAGTGACAACCCGCTCGCCTGCCTGTACGGGAACCGATGTGGGGATATAGCGCAGCAGGAATTTCCCAACCTCCCCTCCCCACACAAGAATGCCCTCGGCTCCAGAAGCCTGCAACCGAACGGCAACCCGCACCTCACGGTTCTCTAATAGCTCTACAACAGCAAAGCGAGAGCTCACTGCCCGCACACTACCCAGTAATCCGGCCGCGGATACGACCGGCATGCCTGGACGAACGCCATCGATGGCCCCCTTGTCCAAAGTAGCATACGCCCGGAGCTGACCAACGCTTAACCCCACAACTTCCCCAGGGATGAGCTCGTAGGAAAGCTGCGTTCGTATCCCCAGCAATTGCCGTAACCGCTCGTTTTCGGCACGGGCCCGCTGCAAACGCATGACTTCCAGCATGAGCTCCGTATTGAGCTGCTGTAGAAGCTCATTCTCCCTCTTCAGGACAAATGGATTCAGCGCCGTCCCTGCAAAAGCCTGGACTACACCAAGACCCACGACAGTAAGCATCTGCAGACCTGGTATCCGCAAAGGGTCCCCTAACTGCATGAGCCCAACCGACGCCAACAGAAGCGCCACCAGGACCACATATTCTTTGAAACGCACAACCAGAGCAGCAACTCGCTGCAACAGCATGGAGAGGTGTCCACTCTATACGACGTTAGCTATTGTATTCGTAGAATCCACGCCCGGTTTTTCGCCCCAACCGCCCTGCCGCAACCATCTTCCGCAACAGGGGACAGGGGCGATACCGATCATCCCCCAGCTCGCGATGCAATACTTCCAGAATCGCTAAGCAAACATCCAATCCGATAAGGTCGGCCAGCGCCAGTGGACCCATCGGATGGTTCATCCCCAAGCGCATGACCGTGTCAATGTCCTCTGCCGAAGCCACCCCCTCCATCAGGCAGTAAATAGCCTCGTTGATCATCGGCATCAGAACACGGTTTGAGACGAATCCAGGATAGTCCTGTACACAGACTGGGGTCTTGCCAACCCGGCGCGCCAGCTCCTCCGTAGCGCGATAGGTCTCGTCAGTGGTGGCTAAGCCACGCACAAGCTCGCAGAGCTGCATAACAGGCACAGGATTGAAGAAATGCATCCCAATGAATCGCTCTGCGCGACGCGTCCCCGCTGCCAGCCATGTGATGGATATGGACGAGGTGTTGCTGGCAAAAATAATGTCAGAGCGACACGCGGTGTCCAGGCGCGCGAAAAGGTGTCGCTTTAGTTCGGGATGTTCGGGAGCTGCTTCAATGACGAAGTCCACCTCTTTTGCGGCTTCTTCCAGCTCTGTTCCCATCTGAATGCGTTCCAGTGTTGCCTGCTTCTCTTCCTCTGTCAAAATCCCCTTTCGTATCTGTCGTTCCAGACTCCGCTCAATGGAGAGACGAGCTCGTTGCAACACTTCCTCGTCAATATCTACAACTGAGACCAGGAACCCATGCTGCGCGAAGACATGAGCAATCCCGCTCCCCATCGTCCCGGCCCCCACAACCAGAACACGTTCCACCATATCCTGCACCGCTATACTTATTAGACCAGCGGCGCAAAAATACACACGGCTTTTCCACTGTCCATCCTCTTGCTGCAATATGCTTTCCATGGGGCACGTCCTTCCGCCGGCGAGGACATCCCCACAAAAGCAACACCCAATGAGAAAACCACAGCGGACAGAACGGGGCTCTCTCCCCTCAGCAGCCATCCTCACTCTGGGCTGCAGTAAGAATGTGGTGGACTCGGAAAATTTGGCAGCGTACTTACGCTCCCACGGTGTTCAGCTCGTTGATATTGACCGTGCCGAGACCCTCATTATAAACACCTGCGGCTTCATTGA
Organism: Candidatus Kapaibacterium sp.; assembly: GCA_025055465.1. Taxonomy (GTDB): domain Bacteria; phylum Bacteroidota; class Ignavibacteria; order Kapaibacteriales; family HRBIN21; genus HRBIN21. The sequence continues at coordinate 1,449 of JANWXA010000053.1, read as the reverse complement.
CACTGCCAAGCAGGAAAGTATCCACGCCATTCTGCAAGCCATAGAGTGGAAACGGGCTGGTCGTTCCCGGCGCCTGGTTGTTGCCGGCTGTCTTTCTGCTCGGCATGCCGAGGAGCTACGTCGCGAGTTGCCCGAAGTTGACTACTTCTTCGGTACTGAGCCTTACGAGCCCATTGTTCGACTTTTTGCAAACGACTTTCGCTACGAGCTCTTGGGTGAACGAGAGCTGTCCACCCCTCGACACTATGCCTACCTAAAGCTATCCGAAGGTTGCGATCACCCGTGCTCTTTTTGTGCAATCCCCCTCATGCGCGGACGATACCGCTCGCGACCAATGGAGTCATTAATAAGCGAAGCCTACCGGCTGGCCGAACGCGGTGTTCGAGAGCTTATCCTAATCGCTCAGGACACTACATACTACGGTGTTGATTTGTACGGAAAACGCCGCATCTGCGACCTTGTTGAAGCCCTTGGCCAAATCCCCGGAATCTCATGGATACGGCTTCTGTACACGTATCCCGCGCACTTCCCAGAAGAGCTGCTGGACACAATGGTGGAGCACCCTACGGTATGCCGATACATTGATCTCCCGTTGCAGCACGTTTCCACACCCGTTCTCACTTCCATGCGTCGGGGCATTACACGACGTACTATAGAACGATTGCTGGAAACCATTCGCAACCGAGTTCCGGGCGTGACCCTGCGCACCACCTTCATCGTCGGCTACCCTAATGAGACAGAAGAGCGCTTTGCCGAGCTCTACGACTTTGTCCACCAAGCTCGCTTCGACCGAATGGGGGTGTTTCCATACTCGCACGAAGAGGGAACCGCCGCCTGGATCTTAGGCGATCCTATCCCCCCAGAAGTTAAGCAGCACCGCCTGCAGGCGCTAATGGAGTTACAGCGAAGCATCTCGCGAGAGCTCAACAGCGCCAAGATTGGATCCCGCCTATGTGTGCTGGTAGACGAATACCTATCCCCAGGCGAATATCGGGGACGTACCGAAGGAGACGCACCTGAGGTAGACAACGACGTCTTCCTACACTCCGAGCACCCATTAGAGGTAGGAACCTTCGCAACCGTGCTCATTGAAGATGCCACAGACTATGAACTGTACGGCACTGCAGTGGCTACGTAGTATCGGGCTGATTCTCGCAGGACTCACCATATCTGGGTTACGACTCCCTGCACAGGAAACCTCGGTACTCGCCGACGTCCTATGCTTCGCCGCAGAAGACCCAGATTCCAATGCGCGGTTGGATGTATGGACTATTGTCCCCTATGCAGCACTGAACTTCCGGCCTACAGACACCACTGGATTTCGTGCTTCTTACACGCTGAGCATTACCATCCGTGACAGTCTCGGCAACAACGCTCGTCAGCATCGGGCAGTCCGCTCCCTCACTGCCCAGACATATGCCATCGCCCAGGGGGCCACAGCCGCCTTCG
>JANWXA010000052.1:1405-10610 GCA_025055465.1 Candidatus Kapaibacterium sp. | reverse complement strand
TGCGGACCTCCTTCCCCAGCGTTGAGCTTGGAATCTTACTGGGGTCCAACAATTGGGGAGTCCGCCACGCTGTGGAACCATATGTCACCCGCTGCTGGCGGTATGACAAGCACCCATTGGCGTTGGCACGTCTCCTACGGAGGCTCCGCCGGTATGGCTACAGTATCGTCGTGGACCTCATGGACAACCCGTCCGTCACCTCAACGCTCCTCCTACAGTTGCTGAACGCCCCGACCCGTATCGGGATTGCCAAAGGGAACGACAAGGTCTACACGCATGTGGTACCCCTCCTGGATACTTCCCGCTACCACATCGTAGAGCGGATTGCCCAACTCCTCCTCCCATTCGGGATTGACCCAACGCTGCAGGACCTCCGCTTAGAATACCCCCTCAGCGCCAGCGACCGCCAATGGGCACAGAGCGTATTAGGGCAGCGCCAGCGGGCATACCGAGTAGGGGTCGTCATCGCGGCATCCCATCCCAGCAAGTACTGGGGAACGGAACGCTGGATCGGTTTCCTCAGAATGCTGCAGGAACGGCACCCTGCAGCAGAAGCGCTCCTCTTCGCCTCCCCCACATACGAACGAGAACAGCGTGCCATTGCTGAAGCTACCAAGGCTCGCAGAGTCCCAGTGGTCCCATCCTTCCACCAATTTGCGGCCCTGCTGGAGCAGTGCGATGTGATTGTCACTCCGGACACCGCTGCGGTCCACCTGGCGGCGGCGTGGCAGCGCCCGTGCGTTGCGCTCTACATCTGGGACCGACCTGAACTACTGCCGTGGTTCCCTTACGGCTCTCCGTATGAAGCAGTCTTCACCCGAACAAGTCCGCTGGAGCGTATTCCCGTCGAGGAGGTCATGAGCGCGTTCTCTCGTTTAGTACAGCGTGTTGGCCTGCCGACCTCTCCACGATGAGTGGCTGGATGCTGCTGCGGGAGACCCTCCGCCGCTTCGTTCTGCCATCGGCCGGCCTCCTTGCCGCAGCAGTGGTACTGAACGCCCTGCTCTCGCTACTGAGCACCGCCTCTATCGCGATTGTCGATCCAATCTTCCGGGTGCTCTTTGGAAAGCACACCTCGGCACCGGCATCTTCTGTTCCGGCAGATGTCTTCGCATACGTGAAGCAGTTTCTCTTCGGCACGCTCGCCGCATGGCTCGTTGCGCCGTCACCCCGTGATACACTGCTGCGGCTCGGTGGGGTCATCTTTGCCCTGTTCCTGTGCAAGAACGCCGTCAAATATGCTAACTCGCTTGTGGGGCTGAAGCTGGAGGAGGGGATCATCAAGCGGATTCGGGATGGATTGGTGCACCGCATGGTGCGGCTCTCGTTAGGCTACTTTTCAGGACAGCGCACCGGGGAGCTCATGTCCATCGTTACCAACGACGTTGCGGTGCTCAACTCCAGCCTTGTCGGCGCCTCTCTGACGCTCGTGCGAGAAGGGCTGCAAGTGATCTTCTTCTTGGGGCTACTGGTGGTACTGTCGTGGGAGCTCACGCTCATCGCGCTGAGTACGAGCCTTGTGAGCCTCTTCCTAATCCGGACGGCAATACGGTATCTCCGCCGCTACGGTGGCCGCATGCAGGCTGCGATGGCAAACTACACAGCCATCCTCCAGGAGCTGCTGAGCTCTATCCGGATCGTCAAGGCCTTCTCTGCCGAGGAGCGGATGGCAGCGGCGTTCGCTCGCGAGACCTCTGCTTACGTCCGCTCTGCCCTCAAGCACCAGCGCGTGATGGCGTTCCTACCCGGCATCAACGAGCTCCTGGCCATCTCGGCACTCATCGTTGTGCTTGTCCTCGGAGGCTTCCGAGTCTTCGCAGGACAGATGCAGCCACACGAGCTCCTGACCTTCCTCTTCTGCCTCTTTGCTGTAATGTCGCCCATTGCTCTGGTGCTGCACTCGCTGTCACAATTCCAGCGTGGCTTCGTCGCCGCTGAGCGCATCTTCCGAATCTTGGGCGAAGAGCCTTCGGTCCGATCTGGGCACCGTCCCGTTCATGGCTTCCGGAAAGAGCTGCGAGTGGAACGGCTGAGCTTTGCGTATCGCCCCGGCACGCCAGTCCTCCAGGAGGTCTCTTTCGTACTCCAGCCCGGCAAGAAGCTGGCAATTGTAGGAACGAGTGGGAGCGGGAAGTCAACGCTCCTGGACCTCCTCGTTCGCTTCTACGATCCCACAGAGGGGCGCATCCTTCTGGATGGAGTGGACATCCGCGAGCTCCGCCTGGAAGAGTACCGAGCACTCTTCGGGATTGTCCCGCAGGAAGCCCCACTCTTCAACGATACGGTCGCAAACAACATCCGCTTTGGGGCTCCCGAGGCTACACTCGAAGAAGTCATCTGGGCTGCTCGGCTGGCGAATGCCCACGACTTCATCATGGAGCTGCCGCAAGGGTACGACACCATCGTTGGCGACCGCGGTGTACTGCTCTCCGGCGGCCAACGCCAACGGATTGCAATTGCACGGGCACTGGTGCGCAACCCTGCAATCCTACTCTTCGACGAGGCCACCTCCGCCCTGGACTCTGAGTCTGAACGCGCTGTCCAACAGGCGATCGAACAGGCCCTCAAGGGCCGCTCGGCCGTCATTGTCGCTCACCGCCTCTCTACAATTGCTCATGCCGACGAAATCCTCGTCCTGGAACGCGGACGCATTGTTGAGCGGGGCACTCACGCAGAACTCCTGGCCCGTAACGGCGTCTACGCACGGCTCTGGACCTTGCAGCTTGCAGAGCCCCTACCGGCGGCGAACGGCAATCCGTAACGGGGTCGGACTGTTGCAAGCGGTGCTCTCCACCGAGAAGGCAAGCCACACCACGCTATCCTGCCCCAACCCCGCAGCGGAGACCTGAACTCGGAGAGCCCCAAGGGAGTCTGGCAGCACTTCGCCTTGCTGAACGACTGCTGTAGCACACCAGCAGTCGCTCCGTACATTTCGTATGCGCAGCTGCCTGCCTCCAACGTTGCGGAAGAGCACTGTGACCGCGGCGAACCGTTCGCCAGCAGGGAGTTCTACGACAGGCAGTGGTTGCAAAAACTCTATCTCCGGCAAACCACACTGCGCAGTCCCCAAGAATGAGGCCAGAACAAAGAGGCCGGTAGCACTACTGCAGCAGCTCATCCACCACTTCAGCAAACTCATAAAATCCCCGACGCTGGGCGATCCACTCGGCAGCCAGCAATGCCCCAATGGCGAATGCGCGGCGGCTCGTGGCCCGATGGATAAGCTCTATCGTCTCGCCTGTGGTACCAATAGTGACGGTGTGGACTCCGACGACCTCTCCACCCCGCGAAGAACTCACGTGCAGCTCTTCCGGTAATAGTGGGCCACGAGGATCGGTCGCCATCCGCTGCTTACGCGGAAGTTCCTGCAGAATCGCTTCTGCCAGCATCAGTGCCGTCCCGCTCGGGGCATCCCGCTTGTGCCGATGGTGTAACTCGTGCACCCAGATATCGTAGTCCTCAAAGGGCCGGGCCAGCCGAGCCACATAGCGCACCAACCGAAGGAAGAGCTGCATCCCAAGAGAGAAGTTGCTACTGTAGACCACGCCCCCATCTACCCGTTGGACCAGTGCCAGCAGCTCCTGCCGCTGCTCCGCCCAGCCAGTGGTACCGATCACCATTCGCTTGCTTGCTGCCAGGACCTGCCGGGCGGTTGCCAGGACAGCCTCAGGGACCGAGAAATCCACCACGACCTCAGCCCGCTGGAGCATTGGCTCTTGAAGCGGACGGGAGCGGGAAGCAACCCCGACGATGGGGAAGTGCCACTCCCGAGCGAGTGCTTCCACTTCCCGTCCCATCCGCCCGTAGCCAATAAGCAGGAGAGCTGGCTTCGCCATTCTAAGATGCCTGATTCTGGGCAAGGGTACTGGCACGACGACCGTAGAGGAAGTAGATGAGTAATCCCAGCGCCATCCATCCCAGCAGGCGAATCCACGTATCCAATGGCAACGAAAGCATCTGTATTAGCGCCACCAGCGCTCCCAGTGCCGGAATGACCGGCATTAGTGGCACCCGAAACGGTCGCGGCAGGTCCGGCCGCTTGTACCGTAAGACAATCACAGCAATGCAGACAATGGCGAAGGCCAGTAGGGTGCCGATGGAGACCAACTCACCTAAAATCCCGATGGGAAAGAGGCCAGCGATGAGCGCAGCGGTGGTACCCGTCAAGAGAGTTGCCCGTGCTGGGGTTCGGAAGCGCTCATGCACGTGCGAGAAAAATGGGGGCAGTAGCCCATCCTTGGCCATCGTATAGAGAATCCGCGGCTGCCCCAACAACAGTACCAGAATAACCGAGCTCAGGCCTGCGATAGCTCCGAGCTTCACCGCATGGCGCAGCCAGTAGAGCGGCTCCCCGCTGGCGCTCTGCATTGCGTTGACAGCTACTGCCATCGGATCCGGCACCCCAAGCTGACTATAGTGCACGACACCCGTCAGCACCAAGGCTACCAGGATGTAGAGCAACGTGGAAATCCCCAGCGAGCCGATAATACCGATTGGCATGTCCTTCTGCGGGTTGCGGGCCTCTTGGGCCGCCGTAGACACTGCGTCAAAGCCAATGTAGGCAAAGAAAATCACCCCTGCTCCCCGCAGAACGCCACTCCAGCCGTAATACCCGAACTGCCCCGTGTTCTCCGGAATGAAGGGTGTCCAATGAGCGGCGTTAACATATGCCGCGCCAAACACGATAAACAGAAGGATAACGCCGACCTTGACGAAGACAATCAAGTTGTTGAACGTCGCCGACTCCCGAATGCCCAGTACCAGGAGGGCAGTCAATACGGTAATGATAAGGGCAGCGGGCACATTGAAGTTAGCCCCCGTTGGCGTCCATTGATGGGTCTTCGGATCGTACGCCAAGGGAGCAGATGCCCACTCCTTCGGAATATGAATCCCCAGGTCTGCCAGCCAACTGACAACGTAGCCCGACCATCCAACGGCGACAGTAGATGCGCCGAAAAGGTACTCTAACAACAGGTCCCAGCCAATAATCCAAGCGAAAAACTGCCCCAACGTAGCGTATGCGTAGGTATAGGCACTGCCAGCAATCGGTATGAGCGAGGCGAACTCGGCGTAGCATAGGGCAGCAAAGACGCAGCCGATGCCAGAGATCACAAAGGAGAGCGCAATTGCCGGCCCGGCATACTGCGCCGCGGCCTGCCCGGTTAGCACAAAAATGCCTGCCCCAATAATTGCACCGATACCCAGGGCAACCAGATTTGCCGGTCCCAATACCCGGCGTAGCTCCTGTGTCTGCTGCGCTTCTCGGATGAGCTCATCAACGGACTTCGTTGTGCGCATCATCTCACCCTGTTAATGGCACATTACTCATTGGCAACGTGCAAATTAGGGAACGGCCAACAGCCATGTTGCGCAGAACCCCGTAAATTTGATGGCAGTGAGCTTGTCCTTTTTGCGGCGACATGTCGCTGCCTGTGTGTGCCACAAGTAAAAAGGTCTCCCTATGGTTGATGTTGGCCAGAAGGCGCCAGACTTTAGCCTCGTAGACACCGAGCTCAAACCCCGTTCCCTTCAGGAATTCCTCAGCAACGGCAGACCGGCAGTTCTGGCATTCTTCCCTGGTGCCTTTACGGGTGTCTGCACGAAAGAGATGTGCACGTTCCGAGATTCCTTCAGTCGGCTCCAGGAGATAAACGCTACGTTGGTCGCCATCAGCGTGGATGGTCCCTTCGCCAACAAGGCCTTTGCAGCGGAGAACAACCTCCCCTTCCCGGTGCTCTCGGACTACAACCGGGAGGTCGTCCACTTGTACAACGTCTACCATGAAGACTTCGTAGGGCTCAAGGGCTACACCGCTGCTAAGCGAGCTGTCTTCGTGTTGGATGAAACGGGCACCGTTCGTTACCGTTGGGTAACGGAAAATCCAGCTATGGAGCCCCCATACGAGGAGGTTTTCCAGGCTGTAGAACAGCTCCGACGCTGACCTAGAAGCCTACAGTCGCGTGCCTCCAAGGAGTACCGCGAGGCTACTTTGCCTTGCGTTACGGTAGTACCACGATTTCCACGCGCCGGTTCTCGCGACGATGCCACTCGTAGAGCTCAGGATTCCAAAGAGGGCGCGAAGAACCGTAGCTCCGTGCGACAATCCTCAAGGGGGAGACACCATAGCTGATGAGCAGGCGGCGCACCCATTCTGCCCGCTCCTGCCCTAAGCGCCGATTGAGCCGCTCGACACCAGTCTGATCCGTGTGCCCCCGCACTTCGACCCGGATGTGGGAATGTCGCTGCAAGTACCGGGCCCAGTCCGCAATCGCCGCCTCGTACTCCGGCAGAATAACGGACGATCCAGGATCGAAGTGGGCAACTACTCGTTGGGGCATGCCGTACTCTGGCGCTATAGCTCCCGCTAACCGTCGCAACTCTTCCACCAGCTTCTGTAGCGAGAGATGGTGTGGAGGGACAAGTCGGATGTAGGCTTCGCCAAAACGATCCCGTAACTGCAGAACGTATCCCTCCTCGGTTCTGCGGATGAGCATGTCCGGCAAACGTTCAGTAAGGTCTGCAGCACCTCGCCCCTCCGACCCCGGCAGACATCCGTCAAACTCTCCACCAGAGTGCTCCGACCTTTGCGGAGCCCCTTTGATGACGGGTGGCTTCATATCTCCCCTGTCCATCTCCTCTTTTCCCCCAACATTACGCCCAGACACGCGGTCCAAACGTACTTCCGGTATGAGCACCCGCTCGACATAGCTTCCAGCCGCATATGCACGCAAGATAAGCTGCTGTCCCTGATACACTGGATACCATAAACCACCAGCACTGCCCAGAGGCCGGGAAATGCCGACCAGCTCAACGGAATCGGCCCCCTCAACGTCCCACTGTACGATAGCCCACTCGCCCTCCATGGGTTCTGCAGGAATAAGGCGGAAAAGGCGAATGGTTGGCGTCCGGGCCTGAGCCGAGGACACCGCAGGAGCTGGTACCGATGGCTGTTGTTGGACTGGCTGTTGCGAGGCCGGCTCCTGGGGTATCGACTGAGCAGGGCGCTGAGACGCCGAAAGAGATGCAGCGTCTGGCTCCACTGCGCGGGGGTGAACTATTACGCTGATAAGCCGCTCGGCACTTGCAGTTCCACGCTGTGCTCGCAGTACGAAGTACTGCCCGCTAAAGAGACGCTGGCGCAGCGTCCCGCTCTTGCCTAAGCCCGTCGCAACGCCAGGAATCTCCACCGAATCAGCATTCCGAACCTGCCAGACCAGCACAGTGCTTTCCCCTGCAGTAATCTCTGGGGGCACTGCTTCGAACCGCTCAATGGTGGGCGGTCGCTGGCACCCTAAAACCACAAACAGCAGCGCAAACAGGACGTAGAGATAGCGCATAGTGGAGACCTCTATAGCTAGTGTGACTGCACTACGATTACTCCTAACCTTGTGCACCAGAGGACCTCTCTGGCCACTCTGGGATCTACTTGACCTTTGGTGGAAGGCGCAGGACGAACAACCGTCCAACAGGTGCTGTCAGTAGAGTTGCCACAAAGCCACACTCAGGAAACACCCTCGTGATAAGCCAGGCCTCAACTCTAAACCACCCTAACCCCTATGCCTCAAAAGCCTTGGCGTGCAGATCTTGTGTCGCTACTACTTCCACGCTCCCACACCCCAGGTTACCCATGAGGCCATTCCCTCAATGGAGGGTCAGCGTCCAGCCACACTCACGCAGTACTGAAAGCGGCTCTCGGCTTTGTTGGACACTCGCGAGGACACGGTGACGACAGCGCTGGTTGAATATTGTGTCCCCCATATTGGCATTAGTACCAAACGCTGCGGAACACTACAACCTTACTACTTCCGCACCATGCAACTCTCTGCTTTTCGTTGAGCTGCTGGCCACGTAAAAGCGCAACACGAATGATCAGCGCACTCCGTTAACTTTGTTGTTTGACTTCTCATCTAATGCTGGCAAACGGTTGCCCCCTACTCGATAGGTCGCATAGACCCCATGGGCAATGGCTCCGTTACTTGCGGTAGTAGCGTGGCTCCTATGGTTTGTGGCAAGCTGTGACATTGTGCAGCCCCCTTACCGGGAAACCCCGACACAAGGACCTGACACAGCACAGGTTACCGTCCTGCTTGAGGACTATACTGGCTTCCGCTGCGGGAATTGTCCGGAAGCGAACGAGCGGGCCGAGGAGCTCCGGCAGCTCTACGGTGGACGTCTCATTGTGATGAGCGTCCATGCCGGCTTCTTCGCACGTCCAACAGCACCACCGTATACCTACGACTTCCGCAATCCTGTCGCTGAAGAGCTGGACCGTTTCTTCGGCATCAGTCGGGCGGGGAATCCCAACGGAATGGTTAACCGGCTTGGATATCCGAACAACCACATCCTGGGCAAGCACGCCTGGGCCTCGGCAGTTGCGGCTGCATTGCAGCGCTCTGCTCCTTTGCACCTCACTCTACAAGCCGTTATGGACACCACTGCCCGTACCGTGCAAATCAGCGTTGCCATCCGCTACGTAGAGCCCGGGACTCCCGACCACTCCCTTGCTCTCTATGTTGTGGAAGACAGTGTTGTGCAGTACCAGTTGGACTATCGCCGCACCCCTCCAGATGTCCCGAACTACGTTCACCGCTTTGTCCTTCGCGACGGTGTTAGAGGAGCATGGGGCGAGCAGCTCCATCCTACAGGGGCTCCAGCCGGGACAGAGCTTCAACGCCAGTACACGTACCGCTTCCCTGAACAAGCCGACTGGAATCCGCGGCGCTGCTCTATTATCGCCGTCGTCCATCGCTACGGGACGACCTACGAAATCGTACAAGCAGCAATAGCACCCTTGCGTCTGCAGTAGTCCTCACAGCGCCAAACCCGAGCTATGGAGTCCACACCAACGGCTACTCCCTGCTTCCAGACCGTCACCCTCATCCGCGGTGACGGGATCGGGCCGGAAATCACCGCGGCTGTTCAAGAGATCTTAGATGCCGCTGGAATCCCAATAACGTGGGACGAACAGTCGGCGGGCTTGGAGTGCGCCCAGCGTTATGGGACACCGCTACCACCGGCGACATTGGAATCCATCGTCCGCAATCGAGTTGCTCTCAAAGGGCCGACAACGACCCCCGTAGGTACGGGGCACAAGAGCATCAACGTTACTATCCGCAAGGCGCTGGACCTCTTCGCCAACGTGCGCCCAGCACGGTCGCTGCCTGGAGTGCGGACACGCTTTGAGAACGTAGACCTCATCGTGCTA
>JANWXA010000052.1:0-1395 GCA_025055465.1 Candidatus Kapaibacterium sp. | reverse complement strand
CGCGAGAACATAGAGGACACTTACGGCGGTATTGAGCACTGGCAGACGCCCGATGTCGTGCAGCAGCTTCGCATCATCACCCGACCCGGTTCGGAAGCTTTCCTCCGCTTCGCCTTTGAGCTGGCACGCAGCCAGGGACGACGTCGCATTACGTGCGTCCACAAAGCGAACATCCACAAGATGAGCGATGGCCTCTTTCGAGAATGCTTCTATACCATCGCTACCGACTATCCCGAGCTCCAGGCCGACGACATCCTCATCGACAACCTCTGCATGCAGTTGGTCACTCGCCCAGAGGCATTTGATGTCCTGGTGCTGCCGAACCTCTTCGGAGATATCGTCAGTGACCTCTGCGCCGGTTCAGTCGGTGGCTTGGGGGTTGCCCCTGGTGGGAACATCGGCCATGGGCGAGCAGTCTTCGAAGCCGTGCACGGCTCTGCCCCCGACATCGCCGGTAAAGGGATCGCAAACCCGACAGCGCTGCTGCTCTCAGCCCTCCAGATGCTCCACTTCCTCCATCTGCACCGGCATGCCCAGCGGATTGAGGAGGCGTTGCGCCTGACGTTAGCCAGCGGCATTCGTACGCGCGACCTTGGAGGGAATGCTTCAACGCGAGAGTTTGCCCGTGCTATCATCAGCAACCTACGCCCGTTGGATTTCACCGAGGAACCATACTTGCCACCGGCCCCAGAAGCTGTCCCACAGCCCGTCAGTACACCATCCGCAACGGCATGGCAGCTCTACGGCATGGATGTCTTCGTACGCTCTCCCGAAGGAATCCCTTCGCTACCAGAATGCCTCGGGAAGCTTCGGCTGCGGATGATCTCTAACCGCGGCACGAAGGTCTTCCCTGGTTCCCCGCCGCCTATCCTACTGGTGGACTGGTACCGATGCCGCTACCTGGCTGATGAGCCACTCCAGCACACCGATATTGTGCAAGCCCTGGCAGAGCTTACAAATCGTGGTGTTCTGTGGATGCACGTAGAGAAGCTCCATCACGTCAACGGCATTGCACTCTATAGCAAAGCGCAAGGCGAAGAGTAACACGTACTACAGCTACTGAGAGAGCCATGTCTTTTGATCTCCTCCGGCGCCTCTGCCTGACGCCCGGCGTCCCAGGCCGAGAAGAGGCATTTCGGGAATTGGTCATCAGCGAACTCCAAGGGTATGCCGAGGACATCCAGACGGATGCCTTAGGGAATGTCATCGCCCTGCGCCGAGGAACTGGCGAACGTCCGCGCAAAATCATGCTCGCTGCTCACATGGATGAGATCGCCTTCGTGGTGCGCTCCATTCACAAGGACGGCTTCCTCTACTTCCACCCCCTCGGTGGCTTTGACCCACGGACGCTCGTTGCCCAGCGCGTCAAGGTCTACGGCAAACGTGTCTTGGACG
>JANWXA010000051.1 GCA_025055465.1 Candidatus Kapaibacterium sp. | reverse complement strand
GTGGGGTTGCCTTCTGTGAGTCGTATAGGGGAAAGCGCTGTGTGACAACGGAGTCCGTATGTCCCAGCCGATGCCAGAGCTCTTCGGCAATGTGGGGGGCAAAGGGTGCGAGGCACAGGAGGAAGGGCTCCAGGAGGGACCGTGGTCGTCGTGGCATGTGATAGACCTCTCCAACGAAGACCATCATCTGGGCAATCGCGGTGTTGAAGCGCAAGGCTTCGATGTCCTCGGTGACTTTTTTGAGAGTGCTATGGAGCAAGAACTCCTGGTCTTCGGTCAGGGGGTCATCGCTGATAGCAGGGCTTAGCGAGCCGTCCTCTTCTACGAACAGGCGCCAGACGCGGTTCAGGAAGCGGGCGATTCCCTCAATTCCCTTGGTTGACCAGGGCTTGGTGGCCTCCAGCGGTCCCAGGAACATCTCGAACAAGCGGAGGGCATCGGCACCGTACTGGGTAACGACGTCGTCGGGGTTGATCACGTTACCGAGAGACTTGGACATCTTACGCCCGTCCTCGCCCAGGATGAGCCCCTGGTGAAAGAGCCGATGAAAGGGCTCCGGGGTGGAGACGTAGCCGTAGTCGTAGAGCACCTTGTGCCAGAAGCGGGCGTAGAGAAGGTGAAGAACAGCATGCTCAGCTCCTCCAACGTAGAGATCCACGCCGTGGGGTTGCATCCAGTAACGCTCCTTGGCTGGGTCGCAGAACCAGGAGTCGTTGTGGGGGTCAAGGAAGCGGAGGTAGTACCAGCACGAACCTGCCCACTGGGGCATGGTGTTAGTCTCACGGCGCGCAGGCTTACCCGTTTTGGGATCGTGGAAGTATACCCAGTCGGCCACTGATGCCAGTGGAGATTCAGGTTTTCCCGTGGGCAGAAATGAGACCCTCTCGGGCAGGAGCAGTGGAAGCTCATCCAGCTCCAGAGCGCGGCGGGTACCGTCATCATAGTACAGGATCGGGATGGGCTCGCCCCAGTAGCGCTGGCGGGAGAAGAGCCAGTCGCGCAACTTGTACGTGATGGTGCGGCGTCCCATTCCGGAGGCTTCCAGCCACTGGATGATGCGCTCTTTTGCTTCCGACGTCGGCAGCCCGTCCAACGAGATACCGTCTGCGGAGGAGTTTACATTGACTCCATCATCGATGAAGGCAGCTTCGGTGATGTTCCAGGGGCTCCCATCGGCTGGCTTGACAACTTGCCGGATGAGCAGCCCAAAAGCGTGTGCAAAGGCGTGATCGCGCTCATCGTGTCCCGGTACCGCCATGATTGCCCCGGTACCGTACTGGAGTACGACGTAGTCGGCGATCCAAATTGGTAACTGTGTCCCTGTTGCTGGGTGGATGGCGTAAGACCCGGTGAATACCCCAGTTTTGGGGCGTTCTTGCAGCCGTTCCGACTCCAGCTGACGTGCAACCCGTTGTTGGTACTCAGCGACTAATGGGCGCTGCTCGGGGGTGGTTAGGGTTTCTACAAGCGGATGCTCTGGGGCGAGAACCAGGAAGGTGGAGCCAAAGAGGGTGTCTGGCCGGGTAGTGAAGACGCGGACGCGGATGTCTGGATGTCCCAAGACGGGGAAGAAGATCTCCGCGCCGAAACTCTTGCCGATCCAGTTTCGCTGCATCTCCTTAGTGGATTCGGGCCATTCCAAGAGGTCCAGGTCCTGGAGGAGCCGCTCGGCGTAGGCAGTGATGCGCAGCATCCACTGTTGCAGGGAACGGCGCTCAATGGTGTAGCCCTTCTCCCGCCACTCGTCAACTTCTTCATTGGCCAAGACGGTGCCGAGCTCAGGACACCAGTTGACAGGCATCGTCGCCAAGTAAGCTAACCGGAACTGGTCCTGATAGCTTTGGATGTCCAAGGGATCGCGGAGCCCTTCGGGAAGCGGGAGTTCACTGATGGGGCGGGCGCGGTGCTGCTCTGGGTCGTACCACGAGTTGTAGATGAGGGTGAACATCCACTGTGTCCACTTATAGTAGCGTGGGTCAGTGGTGAGGATTTCCCGGGACCAGTCGTAGCTGAAACCCAGCATCTTGAGTTGGCGTCGGAAGTTTGCGACGTTGTGCTCTGTGGCATCCTGGGGAGGAATGCCCGTCTGCATGGAGTAGCGCTCCGTCGGAAGTCCAAAGGCGTCGAAGCCCATCGGATGCAGCACATTATAGCCTTGCATGCGCTTATAGCGGGTGATGATATCGGTAGCCGTGTATCCTTCTGGGTGCCCGATATGGAGCCCGGCAGCGCTGGGGTATGGGAACATGTCCAGCACGTAGAATTTGGGGAGGTCAGAGCGTTCCTCGACACGGTAGAGTCCCTGTTCTTCCCACCACTGTTGCCATCGGGACTCGATCTCGGCAAAGGGATAGCTCATGGAGCCTCAAGTAGGGATGTTGCTGTACATTTGCCGAAGAAAACAAAGTTACGAAGCTCCTGGGCTCTACCTTGGCAAACAGAGTCCCAGGCCTGGACCAGAGGGCTTTTGGGGCTCTTTGCCCTCTTTTGGTTTTTTGCCTGTTACGGATACTTTGGTTTCGGTCGTTGGTGTAAGGACCAGAGATTGCTGCTGAGCTTTGGCGGCTGTGCAGTTTGTGTGATAGCAGGGCAGCAGGCAAAGCAACGAGGGGGGAAGAGGCAGCCATTCCTGGTATCTTTGTGTTTTATAGAGATGTCAACGACGGAATGGGCCTGTGGGAAGCTGTTGCCATCGGGATTGTGCAGGGGGTAACGGAGTTTTTGCCAATTAGCAGTACAGCCCATGTCACCCTGATGGGGATGCTGGTTGGGGCAAATCCCCAGGCTGTGCCACAGCAGTGGACGGCTTTTCTGGCAACGATTCAATTGGGGAGTCTGGCGGCGGTATTGTGGTATTTCCGATCGGACGTGCTCAGTATGACCAAGGGAGCTGTAACAGGTGGAGTGGACGAGGATGGACGGCGGCTGTTGGTGTGCGTGGTGGCTGGCAGCATACCGATAGGGGCACTGGGGCTTGCGCTGAGACCGCTTGTGGAAAGCTCGCTAACGAAAGATCCTCTGCTCATCGCCGGGGCGTTGGTCGGGGTTTCGGGGCTGATGGCGCTTGCGGAGTGGGCCAATCGAGGCCAGCGGACGCTGGCACAGATCCGCTGGCGGGATGCTCTGCTCATTGGAGCGGCACAGGTGCTGGCGCTTATGCCAGGAAGCTCTCGCTCCGGCACCACTATTGCTGCTGCTATGCTGTTGGGGATAGCTCGTCGGGATGCGGCGCACTTCTCGTTCTTACTCAGTATCCCCGCAATCGCCGCCAGCGGCCTGCTGGAGCTCAACACCCTCTTGCTAAAGCTGAGCGCGCTGGGATCGTGGCACACGTTTACCGCCAGCTTCGGTGCTGCTTTTCTCAGTAGCTATGCTGCCATTTCTTTCCTGCTCCGCTACCTGCGGACGCATACACTCTGGGTGTTCATCGTCTACAGACTGGCACTTGCTGGCGCACTTGCCCTTGGGTACGGTTTGTCTCATCAATGATCTGGAATTCCGGTATGGTGTGGTGGAATGTTGCTGCGTACGTGATACCTCTGCTTGCTTGCTACCGTACGGAGGTACAGCGGCATGAAACGGCCGGGAGTGATACTCTCACGGCGATGCAAGCAGTGATGGTGGTGGTCTCCCAACAGGCGACGGATACGCCAGTTGTTACGCACACCGCCGTATTGCGCACATCGCTGGGGACCATTACGCTGGGACTCTACGGTAAGGATGCCCCGAAGACTGTGCGGAACTTTGTAGAACTGGCGCGCCGTGGCGTCTATGACGGTGTACTTTTCCACCGGGTGGCGCGCAACTTTGTCATTCAGGCAGGTGATCCACTTACGAAAGACCCCAAACAGCGAGCCCGCTGGGGCACAGGGGGAACGAGCATCTATGGCGGCGAATTTGAAGACGAGCTCAATCCCGAAACCCCCAGCTATCGCCTCGGATATCAGCTTGGCACCGTTGCTATGGCCAACCGCGGGCCGAACACGAACACCAGCCAGTTCTTCATCTGCCTGGAGCGGGCCGCCAATCTTCCGAAGGCCTACACTATCTTCGGACGCGTGTTGGAAGGCATGGAGGTGGTGCGTAAAATTGCAGAAGTGGCTATTGAGCCAGGGCCCTTCGGGCCAGGGGATGGAACACCGAAGACGCCGGTGGTCATACAATCAGTGAAGGTTCGAGAAGTATCCCAACCAAAAGGGCGTTGATGAGACGGCTTGCAGTGGTAGGATGTGTCTTACTGGGGTTAGCTGGTCTTTCCGGAGCATGTAAATCAGCAACGGTGTCGGCACCGAATGCTGTGGGCAAGGAGCGCCCGCGCTACGCCATAACCGTAACCCATTCCGGGCGGTCCATCGGCGAAATCCTTGTTGAGCTGTTTCCTGAGGTAGCACCGTTGCACTGCGTCAATTTTGATAGCCTGGTCAATGTTGGATTTTACGATGGGACTGCCTTCCATCGCATAGTGCCGGGTTTTGTTATTCAGGGCGGGGATCCCAACTCCAAAACGAAGCCCCGGGAGACGTGGGGGTTCGGTGACCCCTTACAGCGGCGAATTCCGGCGGAGTTCAATCACCTCTCGCACAAGCGTGGGATCGTCTCAGCCGCCCGGTCATCCGATCCCAATAGTGCCACATCGCAGTTCTTCATCTGCCTTGTGGATGTTCCGCAGCTGGACGGGAAGTATACGGTCTTCGGTCAGGTCGTCAGCGGCATGGACGTGGTGGATGCCATTGCTGCTGTGCCGCGTGATGCCCGCGACAATCCCCTGGAGAAGGTGGAGATGCGCATCCGCCGGCTCCGATGAGGCGTGCTGGAGCCTTCACTGGCTGAGCCGTTGTACAAGACACAGGCCCCCTGTCGTTGTTCGAGAGGGGTCTGATGCCGTCTACAGAGCCGTTCGTTGGATTGGCCCACTCTGAATTGGGAGGTGAAGGTGCACCAGTTCCCGCAGATTATGGGAGTCATCAATGTCACGCCGGACTCCTTCTCTGACGGCGGCCTCTGCGCTGAGTTCCAGGCGGCCATTGAGCACGCTCTACAGCTCGTAGAGGAAGGGGCCGATATCCTGGACATCGGGGGAGAGAGCACCCGTCCTGGGGCCGAGCCGGTGCCTGTTGAGGAAGAGTTGCGGCGTGTCGTCCCGGTCGTAGAGGGTATCCGGCGCCATCACCGCGAGATTCCGATCTCCATTGACACGACGAAGTACGAGGTAGCGGCGGGGGCCCTTGCTGCCGGAGCCACAATGCTCAACGACATCAGCGCTCTACGCTTCGATCCTCGGATTGGCGAACTGGCCGCCGAACACGACGTCCCGCTGGTGCTCATGCACATGCAGGGGACCCCACGGACGATGCAAGACAATCCGCGATACAGTGACGTTGTTGCCGAAGTCAAGGCCTTCCTGCAGGAGCGGATTGCGTATGCCCGAGGTCTGGGCGTGCGGCATATCATTGCCGATGTGGGGATTGGGTTCGGGAAGACGGTGGAGCATAACTGGGAGCTCCTGCGGCGGCATCGGGAGTTCCTCGCTCTTGGGGTGCCGATGCTGCTGGGGATTTCTCGGAAGTCGTTCCTCGGCAAGACACTGGGGATAGAGGATCCGCGGCGGCGTGACTGCGCCACGGCACTGCTCCATGCACTCCTACTGGACAGTGGCATCTCCATCGTCCGCGTCCACAACGTAGCCCTCATGGCACAGTTGCGGCGCCTGTGGTGGCACCTTCAGGGAAGGGATAGCGAGCGGGGGTAGAAGGACCAGGGCTGATGGCCGATGGCGATGCTCATTGATGGTAAGGCTGTGGCAGCAGAACTTCGGGCACAGCTACGGCAGAAGGTGCAGCGGCTATGGCAGGAACGTGCCATTCGGCCGGGATTGGCTCTGCTGCTGGTTGGGGACAACCCCGCCTCGCAGGTCTACGTGCGTTCCAAAGCGAAGGCGTGCCAGGAAGTTGGATTCCTCTCCATTGTGGAGCATCTGCCGGCAGACACCCCACAGCAGGTCGTGTTCGACTACGTTGCCCGTTGGAATGAGCGGGAGGACATCCACGGAATCTTAGTGCAATTGCCCCTGCCGAAGCAGATTGAGGAGCAAGAAGTGCTGCTCCGCATCGCCCCGTGGAAGGACGTTGATGGCTTTCATCCAGAGAACGTCGGGCGGCTGGTACTTGGTCTACCCTGTTTCGTGCCGTGTACACCGGCGGGGATTTTAGAGCTGCTGCGGCGCTACGTTGGCCCTCTCTCGGGCAAGCACGTGGTCGTCGTCGGACGGAGCAATATCGTTGGCAAGCCAGTAGCGAATCTGCTCATGCAGAAGACGCCGGATGCGAATGCGATTGTGACGGTCTGCCATACGGGCGCGCATGATCTGGCGCAGTACACGCGCCAGGCCGATGTCCTTATCGCGGCGATGGGGGTTGCCGGCATCGTTGGGCCGGAGCACCTCAAAGAGGGAGCCGTCGTTATAGACGTCGGTATCAACCGCGTCGTCGATCCTGCGTCCGGCAAGGAGCGCCTGGTGGGGGATGTTCGCTTTGAGGAGGTTCTCCCCAGGGTTGCGGCAATTACGCCGGTACCAGGCGGGGTTGGTCCGATGACGATTGCGATGCTCCTGTGGAACACTTACCGAGCAGCTACCGGTGAGGTATGGAGGCGGTGAAGGCATCAGCAGTTGCGGTCCTCTACAGCGACGAGGACATCATCGTGGTGAATAAGCCCCCAGGGGTACTCAGTATTCCAGACCGCTTCCGGAGGGGCCTGCCGACGGTTCGGGGTATTCTGGAGAGGCGCTTCGGACGTATTTACGTTGTACACCGCCTGGACAAGGACACCAGTGGGGTCATGCTCTTTGCCCGCACGGCCGAGGCCCATCGGGCGCTGTGCCGACAGTTCGAGTATCAACGGGTTGAGAAGCACTACCACGCTGTTGTTGCCGGCGTCTTAGAGAAGGATGAGCTGGTGGTAGACTTTCCTCTGCTGCCGGACCCACGGCGTCCCGGGCGGGTGATCCCTTCGGCTCGTGGGAAGGAAGCGCGGACACACATCCGTGTGCTTCAGCGTTTCCAGATCGCCACTTTCGTGGAGTGCCGCCTAACCACCGGGCGGTTGCATCAGGTACGGGTCCATTGTGCCGCTATTGGGCACCCCTTATTGGTGGACCCTGACTATGGCGGTGCGGCTGCCTTTTTCCTGTCCAGCATCAAACGCCGCTACAAACTGGCTGCCGGTGAAGAGGAGCTTCCCCTCCTGAGGCGCGTTCCCCTTCATGCCTGTGTGCTGGGCTTTGAGCATCCCCGGACAGGTACCCCAATGCGGCTGGAAGCTCCTCTTCCGAAGGACCTCCGCGCCCTCCTCCACACTCTGCAGAAGTACGCCCCCTACAGTCCAGCCTGGTTGCAGCCGATATAGAGGGGTGGGACTTCTGGAACCCGGGGAGGGGCCTCCGTAGTTTTACGGAATTGATCTCGCGCACATGATAACTAAATTCGTACTTTGGCGATGTGCGGTATGAGGTGATAATAAGCATGCACGCAATGATAATCGCTCTGGTAGTGCTCGGCGTGGGGGTGGTAATAGCCCAACAGAACGTCGGAATTGGCACCAACGCTCCGCACTCATCGGCTTTGTTGGATCTGGAGAGTACTACCCAGGGCTTACTCGTTCCCCGAATGACCCAAGCACAACGAAATGCGATTGCCTCGCCAGCAACGGGACTCATCATTTACCAAACGGACAACAACCCCGGCTTCTACTATCACAACGGGACGACATGGATCCCGCTGCTGAGCAGCGTCTCTGGCAGTGGGCTCTTCTGGGCGCTGGGAGGGAATACGGTAACAAACCCTGCAACTCAATGGCTGGGTACTCAGAACAATCAGCCCCTGATCATTCGGACGGACGGGACGGAGCGCATGCGCATCACGGCGGGGGGGCAGGTGGGAATTGGGGTAACCACTCCGAGCGAGCGGTTGGAGGTAGCGGGCAACATCGGGTTGCGGGCAGGGGCGGCGGCGTTTATGGGGACGGTGGACAATTTTGGGCTGAGCCTGCGGACGAACAATGCCGATCGGGTCAGCATCAGCACAGCGGGGGATGTGACCGTCGTCAGTGGGCACGTGCTGGTGCAGAACACGGACAACACGGCGCGACAGGTGCGGTTGTATGAGCCGTCGGGGTCTGGGACGAATTATACAGCGTTTCAGGCGCAGGCGCAGGCGGCCGACATTGTGTACACGTTGCCGGCCAGTATAGTGGCGTCGGGCGTTTTGCAGACGGATGCTTCTGGGAACCTGACGTGGACGACGACGCTGTCGGGTTTGGAGACGGACCCACAGGTAGGGACGTTGAGCGATGGGCAGGTGGCATACTGGGCAGGGGGAGCTGGGGGAGCGCTGACGGGGAGCAACCAGCTTTTTTGGGATGCGACGAACAACCGGTTACGGGTTGGTGGGACGACGGCACCGGTGGAGCGGTTGGAGGTAGCGGGCAACATCGGGTTGCGGGCAGGGGCGGCGGCGTTTATGGGGACGGTGGACAACAACCGCCTGGAGCTGCGGGTCAACAACCAAGCGTCGCTGATTCTGAATCCGCCAGGCAGTGCAGCGCCGGCGTGGAGCATCCAGCGGGATGCTGGAGGTAACACCCGTGGACTATATGCTGTCGATCTCCAGGTCAGTCGTGGTTCTGTCTCTCAAGTTGCAAGTGGGAACAACAGTGTTATCTGCGGTGGATCTAACAATACGGCAAGTGGAACTATGAGTGTCATCGGCGGGGGAGAGCAGAACTCAGCTATAGGATCCACAAGTACAGTCAGTGGGGGAAGCTACAACGTCGCTCAAGGGGGATATAGTACTGTTGGAGGGGGATATACTAACACTGCAGGATCAACCGGAGCTACTGTTGGAGGTGGTACCTCAAATACCGCAGGCGGACAGTATAGCACAATTAGCGGGGGGCAATCGAACACTATCTCCCCCGGAGAGTACAGTACCATTAGCGGAGGACAAAGCAATACGATAACAGGTAACTACTCGGCAATAGCAGGGGGCTATAACCTGCGACTCGGAGGTCGCAGTTTTGGCTTCAGTGGCCAGTCAAGTACAACACAAACGAACCTAAGTACTAATAGCAACATAGCAGCGTTTGTTGATGTTGATCTGTGGCTCTATAATCGTAGTAATACAGCTCGGCAACTTCGGTTCTATGTGCCGACCACAGACGCCACAGGTAATGCTCCGTACACGGCCTTCCGGGCGTCGTCGTCGCAGACAACGACGATCTCGTACGTGCTGCCGCCAACGTTGACGGCGACGACGACGGTCGGGGCGGGGCTGTTGCAGACGGACGGGTCGGGGAACCTGTCATGGGTGTCGCCGTCGGCGGTGGTGGGGGGTAGTGGTTGGGCGTTGACGGGGAATGCGGGCACTAATCCGGGGGTGAACTTTTTGGGGACGACGGACAATCAGCCGTTGGTGATTCGTACCAACAACACCGAGCGGCTGCGGGTGACAACGAGCGGACATGTGGGGATAGGGATAAATGCACCAGTGTTTGCCGTCCATGGAGTAGCGCCTACCGATGGGATATCCGATGGATATGGCATGGATGCCTACGGGGGGCACCCGAAGTACTCTGGGCGGCGGGCACGGGGGACGAAGAGCAGTCCGTCGGCGGTTCAAGCAGGCGATGTGCTGGTGAGCTTTGAAGGACAGGGGTATACGACGGGAGGTAGTTTTGCCAATGCCTCCGGGAGCCTGCAGTTTGTGGCAGCAGAGACGTTTACTGATGCTTCACGGGCGACGTATGCGCGGGTTCTGACGACTCCCACGGGTTCGTCGTCGCCAGTAGAGCGGCTGCGGGTAACAGAGGCGGGGTGGGTGGGGATTGGGACGACGTCTCCAACGGGGGTAGTAGAGGTCATTGAGACCAGCGGGGGCTTCCCGCGGGGGATTATCCACAAGCAAGTTTCCTCAGACGTGGTGGGGGCTCATTTGGCCTTGTTCAAGGCTCGGGGGACATTGTCCAGCCCGGCTGCGATGCAGGCTAACGATGTTGGCGGAGTCCTCTCTTTTGGAGGGTATAACGGGTCAGATTACGTTGTGCGAGCAGCGGTTCGGGGGGTAGCAGCCGAGAACTGGAGTGGGACGGCGCAGGGGATGTACCTCAGCTTCTGGACGACTCCGATTGGGGGGACGACGGAAGTGGAACGCATGCGCATCACGGCAGCGGGTGATGTAGGCATCGGGACGAGTACTCCTGCAAATCGGCTGCATGTCCAGGATGGGAGTATCATCGTACAGCATGATGCAAACACCCCATGGTCTGCAGCTCTACACTTCCGTAAGGGGCGAGGAACCCAGAGCTCTCCAACAATTGTGCAGAGTGATGACGAAACTGGCTACATCTACTTTCGCGGTTACGACGGAAGTCAGTACCAGCCTGCGGCACTGATTGTCTCTCACGTGGATGGTGTCCCCGGAGCGAACGATATGCCGGGCCGATTATCGTTCTGGACCACTCCCGACGGTTCCGGCACCTCTCTTGAGCGGCTGCGGATCACGAACCAGGGTGATGTGCAGATTGTGAGCGGGAACCTGGAAGTGCGGAGCGTGGGGCCAGCACAGCAGCTGCGGTTGTATGAGCCGTCGGGGTCTGG
>JANWXA010000050.1:6103-10952 GCA_025055465.1 Candidatus Kapaibacterium sp. | reverse complement strand
GGAGTTACTTACTCATCCAATTTGCCCACTCAAAATGCAGGTACGTTCTTCCAGGGTACTAATGCAGGAGGCGCAGATGTATTTGTACTAAAGTTTAACAGTTCAACTAGCCGAGTATGGGCAACTTACTACGGCGGGAGCAACGGAGAAGTCGCTTACGGGGCCGCCTACGACCGTTCCGGTAGTACTCTCTTTATTGGCGGCTCCACCAGCAGCACAAATTTTCCCATCGCCAATGCTCTGCAGACCTCCCACGGCGGGGGCACTCTTGACGGCTTCGTCCTAAAATTTTCCCTTACAGGACAGCGCCTATGGGCCACTTACTACGGCGGTGCCGGGGAAGATGATCTCCGTGGGGTAGCCGCTGACAGCACCGGAGCCGTCGTTGCCGCAGGGTCAACCACAAGCACAAACTTTCCCGTACAGAATGCTCTCCAGACGAACTTTGCCGGGGGAACTTCCGACGCCTTTGTCCTCAAGCTGAGCGGGGCTGGGCAGCGCTTGTGGGCGACATACTATGGCGGTAACCGCCAGGACATTGCCAATTCGGTCGCTGTGGATAGCAGAAACCTGATCTCTTTTGGAGGGGCATCGCTCAGCGACACTATTCCTCTTCTCAACGCAGTGCAGTCCCGTCGTTCGGCAGCTCTGGATGCCTTCCTGACATGCTTAGATAGCCTTGGACGACTCCAGTGGGGCACTTTCTACGGGGGCAATGCCATGGAGGAAGTCCGCGGCATCGCTGTTGCCCGGAACCGTTGGGTTATTGCTTGCGGCTATACATACAGCTCTAATTTCCCCCGTTGGCTCTCTTTGCAGCCCTACTCGGGGAGCGGCGATGCCTTTCTCATTATGTTCCATTACGTTGGGACCCTTCAGTGGTCCACGCCTTTTGGTAGCACTGGCTACGACATCTTCAACGGGGTCGCAACTGATACAGGGGTGAGCTTTTACGCCTGCGGCTCCACCACGGGCAGCAATTTCCCCATCAACTCTGCCTTCCAAGCACAACTCCGCGGCAGCTCCGACGCCGTCCTGACGCGCTTTGATCGTGAGACCATTCGCTGCCGTGTCCTCCGACAGCCGCTCTGTGCCGGGGATACCGCAGGGATCGAATGTATCGCTACAGGGAGTTTCTTCCCCGATAATTCTTTCACCGCTGTACTGTCGGACTCCTCCGGAGACTTCGCGCGCTCTACGCTGATTGGGGAGCTCCCCGGACAAACAGTGGGACGGATACTTGCCCGAATCCCCGATACCATGCCTGCGGGCAAGCGCTACCGTATCCGAGTATTAGCCTCCAGCCCAGTGACCATTGGGGAAGCTACGGAGCCACTTGTCATCCTCCGTCCCCCAGTCCCACCGGTCATCACTGTCTTCCCTGACACCTTGCTCTGCCCCGGCGACAGCGCCGTACTCCAGATAGAGCCCCAGGAAATGGCAACGTATACGTGGCGCCGGCACAATGTCCCCATTACCGGTGCGAACTCTCCACGGCTGGTAGCGCGGCAACCGGGACGCTACACCGTGGAAGTGCTCACCCCCTGCGGAACTGTCACCGCAACGGAGATTGTCCTGACTGCAGGAGCCCCGCCGGCAGTACCACGAATTACTGTCTCCGGCCAGACCCGCTTCTGCCGCGGGGATAGCCTCGTCCTCTCTGCCTCCCCACAACCCGGGGTTTCGTATCATTGGTACTCCAACGGGCATCCCTTCGGCTCGGACACTGCTACGATCGTTGTCCGCGAACCAGGAACCTACACACTCGCTGTCCAAAATGGGTGTGGAATCACGTGGTCGCGTGACACCATCCACGTCCGGGTAGACGAGCCGTTACAGAAGCCATCTCTTACTGTCGTAGGCGAAACCCGCTTCTGCCAGGGCGATAGCTCTGTGCTGCTCACAGAGCGACAGCCCACCGTTGAAGAATACCGATGGTACCGCAACGGTACTTTAGTACTGCGCAACCCTCAAGCATGGTCGTACACTGTGCGTCAGCCTGGCTGGTACAGCGTAGAAGTCCTCAACACCTGTGGCAACGTCCGCTCAGACAGCCTTGCTATAGATGTTCTCCGCCCTCCAACCCCCCCGCGCATTATGGTAGAGGGCGGCGTTATTCTCTGCTCTGGGGACAGCACCATTCTCTCCACAGCGGAACAACCGGAAACACAGTACCGGTGGTACCGCGACGGCCAACTGGTGGACACCAGTGGTTTCCGCTACGTAGCTCGCCAGCCGGGAACCTACACGGTGGAGGTCGTCTCCGTGTGCGGAAGGGCTCGCTCACCTGACAGCGTCACCATCCGTGTCTTGGACACGTTGCCCATTCCCCGACTCCACGCGGAAGGGTATCAGGAACTCTGCGAAGGGGACAGCCTCTGGCTGCGGATAGACCCCGTCGGAGGCGCTCGCTACGAATGGTACCGTGACGGCTCCCTTATTGGAACCGACACCCCTGCTATCGTCGTCCGCTCAGCAGGTACGTACTGGGTACGTCTCTCCAGCCCTTGCGGAGAAGTCTCTTCCGACTCTATCACTGTGACCGTCACGCCACGTCCGCGACCACCAGTGCTCTCTGTCGAGGGTTCTTTGCCTCTGTGCGAGGGGGATTCTTTGCGTCTGTCCATCTCCCTTGCGCCAGGAGTTGTGTATGCATGGTACCGAAACGACAGCTTGCTGCGACGCAACGCTGCCAGCCTTACTATTGGTGCAGCCGGTGTGTACTGGGTCACGGCAAGCAACCGATGCGGTGAAGCACGTTCGGAAAGTGTGACCGTAACCGTTGTTCCCCGACCGCCTCAGCCTGCGATTCGACAGGAAGGAGATACCCTGATATCCAGCTCCCCTGTGGGGAACCAATGGCTAGACAGTGCCGGAGCCCCCATTCCAGGCGCAACAGGGCAGCGTTTTGTGCCCCCGCGCAGCGGGCAATATCGTGTCCGCGTCACCATAGACGGCTGCTCAGCGGAATCAGAGCCCTACAACTTTATCCGCCAGATAGAACCCGCTGTGTTGCGGCTTCATGGTGGGAAAGCGCCACCCGGGGCGGTCGTAGAACTCCCTCTTACCCTCCAAGTACCCCCAACAGGCATCGCGGCATCAAAAGTACAGCTCGTTCTTCGGTATTGGGCACAGGTTCTGGAGCCTCTACCCCCAACTCCCCCAGGAACCCTTTCTCAGGGCTGGAGAACGATTCCTTTGGAGATCTCCACCGCCCCTCTCCCGCCCGGGAAGGCCACTCTCTTGCAGCTACCATTCCGTGTGCTGTTGGGCAACCGGGACCGAACCCCCTTGCTCTTAGAGCAAATTACGTGGCTCGGTAGCACCCCCCCAACGGAGGTTGTTCTCGACAGCTTTGTGGTGGAGATCTGCCGAGAAGGGGGCGACCGGCTCTTCGTTCCAACTGAAGCAAGGACCTTTGTTGAGGTGCTACCCCACCCAGCAACCACAGAGGCGACAGTCCGCTTTGGCATCCCCGAGTCCGGCACAGTGCGCATCCATATCTGGAACCTCTGCGGCCAAGAAGTCGCTGCCCCACTGAACAGGCTCTTCCCCGCCGGGATCCACGAAGAGCCTCTACGCCTGCCCTCCTTACCCGCGGGTCTATACCTGCTCACGTTCCGGACCCCCTCGCACTTGCTCTGTATCCCCTTGCAGTACGTTCCATAAACCGTGGCAAAGGCGTTATGCGTTCCCTTCTTGCCGTGTCACTTTGCCTCCTTGCCCTCCCGGTGCAGGCTCAATATGCCACGGGGATCGGTTTCTTCGCTGACGTCTCCCTCCACACAGCAGACTTCCGGACACTGGCCCCGGACATCCCCAATTGCTGTCCCGGCTTCGAGACAGCCACTGGTTTCGGATGGGGGATTTTCGGCACGTACGATGGCTTTCGGTTAGCACCTCGGCTACGTCTTTTGTTGGAGGCCAACTATCGCCGGTACGCAGCAACATTTTTACAACAAGAACGCACAACCGTTGCTACTTCCGAAGGCACCGGAGTCTCCGGCACTTTTGAGCACGAGCTTCAAACTCGGCTGCACACACTTGCCACAGCTCTTTTGCTTGGATATAATCCCTTGGAACAGCTCCCACAGTGGCAGCTCCGTTTGGGAGTCCAGGCAGGGTGGACTCTCCAGTCCTCTTTCCACCAGCGAGAACGGCTGGTTGAGCCCCCCTATGGATACTTCATGGACACCGGTACGCGCACCCGGAACGAGTACTCAGGCTCCATTCCCACCGCCTCGCCCATCTCGCTTGCAATCGTTGTTGGAACGCGGTACTTACTCCCCCTGGTGCCCCGCCAGCAACTTGCACTCCAGCCCGCTCTCACCGGCTGGCTCGGGCTTACCCATCTTGTCACCGGCGCAACATGGCGAGCTCACGCCGTGGCAATCTCCCTTAGTGTCGTCTATGCCCCCCTCGAGCTGCCCTCACCCCTCCAGCCCGGTGCACCACAATGATGCTCGCTCTCTTTGTACTCTTTCTCGGCGCAACGGTTTCTGACGCCAGGCAGCCCCCTTGGCTGCTTCGCAGTATCCAAATCTACGGAAGCACCAACGAGGCCGCTCCGCCTATCCTGCTTCTCAACCCTAACGGGGGGATCCCCTGCCCGGGCTATCCCTTTATAACGCTGGAAATTGAGGTGGATGCCCCTGTTCCCCCTGCTCTGACTGCTCGTTTCATCCATTGTCGCCCCGATTGGCAGGAAAGTCTCAATGTTTTCCTCCCTTTGGGTTCGATAGGGACGACTCTGTTTTCGTGGGAACCGGCCCCGGCAAATTCCCGCTACTACACCTACCGTGGACGGCTCACAGTGCCCAATCCGCAAGTCGTCATAGCGTATCCCGGT
>JANWXA010000050.1:0-6093 GCA_025055465.1 Candidatus Kapaibacterium sp. | reverse complement strand
ACTGGAAAGTACGGCTATTTGAGGCACGTAGCCCTTCTCAACCTATCGCCGAAGCCCGCTTTTTTGCTGTCAAACCGGAGGTCGCCTGCCAGGTAACGGTCTACGGTGACCTCTACGATGCCTCCCCTGGAATCAGCCCCGCCGCTGTTACACTCGAGGCATGGGTCTCCACCTCCCCTGGAACCAACCTGGACCAGCGTCTGCAGACCGTCGTCTTCTATCGAAACCATCGCTGGTTTGAGCCCTATATCGTCAGCTATGAACCCGGATTGGAAGCAACAGCCGAGAGCCTCTATCGTCAGCCCTATGGACGCAGCATCGCCGGAATGCTGCCCGGCGCAAAAGTCTTCCGCGCAGAGCGTCTTCCGGCACAAAACGAATACCGCATTCTGGATCTCAGCAACCCTGCCCAATTTCCACCCAACGCCACAATGCCTCTACGCTTGCCCCTGGCCGATCTCCGCCGAAATGGAGGATTTTGGGAGTGGGCAAATGACGGGGCAGCCCTGACCGCTCATATAGCTCCGTACCTACAGGACTACGTCCCCGTAGAATTCATCTTGGACCCTGAAGGAATGCCTCCGCCTGCCCAGGAAGTCTTTGTTGTTGGCTCTTTCAATAACTGGCGTGCAACCTCCGAATGGCGCCTTAGTTACGATCCAGAGCAACGCCTCTACCGTTTACGCCAGCTCCTCCGTCGCGGACGCCACAATTACCTCTACGCAACCGGACGCCTCAACGCAGATACTGGGACAGCGGAGGAACTTTCGTTCGAAGAGTGGGAAGGGAATTCCACCGCGGCCCGTACTTCTTTTTGGGCCTTCGTGTACTACCGCTCACCTGATCTCGGCGGCTATGATGCTCTCGTCGCCGTTGGAGCCGCAACACTACAAGGTCCTCTGCACTATGGACCTTAGCGCTTCAGGGCGTTGATCTCCACCAGTATTTGATCGCTCACGGCGACCGCTCGAGCCGCGGCCTCAAACGCCCGCTGCGTTGCTATAAGCTCTGTGAACTCCGTTGTCAAATCAACGTTTGCCTCTTCCACCGCTCCACCAATGACCCGAGTGGTAGGGAAGAGCTCGCCAGCAGTGCCAAACACTGGGGAGCCGCTGCTGGGCGAGACAGCAAAAAGATTATCCCCCTCCCGCACAAGCCCCCCTGGATTCATAACCTTTGCGATAACTAACTGCCCTAACACTTCCGTCCGCCCATTAGTAAAGCTCCCAACCAGCTTGCCATTCGGTTCTACCTGTAAGTCCACAAGCTCCCCCACACCGTAACCATCCTGCTCCACAAAGCTAATAGTGCTACCCCCGGCAAGATTTGTCACCCCCACGGGAGAAGTTCCAGAGGGAGCAAGGTGCACCGTAAGAGATCTTGTCGTATCAAACACTGGAGAAGAGGCCCCAACCGCTGTGTTGAGCTCCGAGGCTGACACTGTGAAGGACCGCGGGGCCTCTAAGCCTCCATCCGCTCGGAAACGCACTAACGTTGCACTCGCTGGCAACCTCACCGTGCGCCCATCCACCGCCAGGCTGAGCTCGAACTCATTTGGGTTGCTTGTCTTCCGAAATTCCAGTCGCAGCTCATGAGTTCCCCCACGGGCATCGTAGATAAGGATGCTCGTCGCTATGCTCTCACCGGTAGTCATCCCCGCACTGAGGTTCCCCGCTACTCGCACCTGCTCAGTCTGACGAGCCGGCGAGCGCAGGCCCGGAGGCAGCCGCAGGGCATCTACACGGCGTGAAAGCACGACCGACCCTGCATTGTCCCGCACCAGCCGCCCTTCCGCATCAAATAGGGCATTATATCCCTGCACCAGTGCCCCGGTCACCGCATCCACCAAATTCCCTTGTGCATCCAGCGTAAAGACCCCGGCTCGCGTAAGGCGCTGTTGCCCATTGAGCCGTACCACGAAGAACCCCTCCCCCTGTAATGCCATGTCCAGTGGGCGATTGGTAACCGTGAGCGCACCCTGAGACATATCCACGAAGATAGAGGCCATGTAGACCCCCATCCCGATCTGGAGCGGGTCTATGCCGCCAAGCCCAGCAGACGCCTCTGGCGCTGTCCCCATACGGAGTTGCCGAGCAAAATACTCGGCAAACCGTGCTCGGCTGGCTTTATAGCCAAGCGTGTTGACGTTCGCCACATTGTTGGCGATAACGTCCAATCGCTGCTGATGCGCCCGCAATGCACTCTGTGCGGTCGTCAACGATTGCGAAAGTCCCATAGCTACATCTCTTCGCTATTATGACCTACGTTTGTTTCCGTATTTCCAGAAGTGCTACCAGCGGGACCTCTATACCACCGATTCGCAGCATTGCCCCTTTGGCTGTAAAGCGAACAGCTTCAACCGTGCCCGCTACATACGGCGTCACCTTCACGCTGTGTCCCGCTTTCCCCACCGCTGTGATGCGTACGGTATATATGCCAGGTGGGAGTCGTTCCCCACTGGCAGAGCGCCCGTCCCATTCTACGTCATGCACCCCAGGCGGGACTTCGCGAAACTCCAAGCTTCGGACAATCTGCCCCGAAGGAGTACAAATGTCCACCCGCACACTCTGTGCTGCCTCCTGGAGCTCATAACCAAACTCTGTCGGCTTATCGGCAGAAAGTCGTAACTCCGAACTTCCCACCCGCACATATGTCCCCACCAACGCTGGAGCTGCTACATTGCCAAGGGTCTCAGTCAGCCCCGAAAGCTGCTCAACCTGTACCCCAAGCAACTGTCTCACAGAAAGGAGCTGCTCAAGCTGCGAAAAGATTGCCAATTGTACAGCTAACTCTTGCCCCTCGTACGGACGTATGGGGCTCTGGGCTCGCAGTTGAGCTATGAGAAGACGCAAGAAATCTTCTCTCTCCGGCAACACCTTTGCATCCGGTGACGCCAGAGACTGTGAAGAACGTACGCCAGACAACGCTCCTATCCCAGACATGCGATTCTCCGCGCTATCTATACAACCCGATGCAGCCTATGCCAGCGAAAAGAGCGGACAAAGTAAGCCCGTTCCTGATACATCTCCCCCTGTTGTTTACGATCATGGGAGGAGCCCCCAAACACCAAGGTCTCCGGGGTCCGCACAGCAACCTCTGCCAACCGAAGTTGCCGCTCGTTCAGCATCCGCTGCAACCCTTCGGTCGCGGCAGCAAACTGCCGCCCCAGCTCCTGCGAGGACGCTTCAGCATGGACATGAACCTGTTCTCTCTGGACAGTGACCATGAGGGTGACCCAGCCCCACATAGGCACCTCTATCCGAAGATGTGCCGTCGTCGGTGGCTCCCCGTGCATGGAGGACAATGCGCGCGCCATGGCTTGGGCAAACAAAGCCCGAAGCTGCTGAAGGTCCTCCAATCCCTGCATCCGCTGCGGCCTTAGCTGAATCCCTTCTCTGTCAACTCCTTTCGTTGCTGCCATCCCGAGGATCCCGTTGTCCATCTGCTGAGTCCCTAAAGAAAGCACCCATTGTCCCCCCTCGCTCTTCTGCGCGCTATGGAAGGCAGTGCTTCCACCCTCGTGTCCTTCCTCCGCTATGTCAGAGAGCCTTTCCCACGTTGGGACAGGGGCTGAGAGCCCCATATCCCGTTCTGTCATCGGTTCCCCAGAGTTTTCTCCAGCTCCTTCCCCCTGCCATAGGGGATGAGAGGAAGGCTGTCTCTCGGGGAGAGGAGCCTCACAGCGAATGTGAGAAGGACTCGATGCCGGAGGCTGCAGATATTCACCCTCCGAAGAAGTACGCTGGGAACTCTGTACTGAGGCAGTCGCTGGCTGCGGCAGGAATTCAGCACACACGAGTTGGTGAAAGCGCCGTCGCTCGCGCGCGGAGTCTACATCCTCTCGGCAGCAAGAAGGTTGGGCCCGCTGTGGTTTCCTTGGGGCCGTAGAAAGAACATCGGTACAGTGCATCCTGCACCTCCACCACATCCTGTCAGGGGACTATATCGGCACTCCGCGGCCAAACTAAAGCTCTCCGGCAGGTAGATCTCCCTTCCTGTGGCGCGCTTCGTTCTGGAGGCGCTTGAGCCACGAGAGGTCGTGGGCCAAGTCCACCAAGTTGCGCACGGCCCCCTGTGCCACTCGAAGATAGGTTTCTTGAAAGCGTTCCTGCACTTCCTGAGGAGCCATTTCAAGAAGCCGCTGCAGCAGAACCCGCATTTCCGTAACGTTGCCGGAAAACGCCTCCACGAGGCCCTGATAGCCTTCGGCAGATGGTTCGAGCCGTTTCCAGACCCGATACACATGCCAGAGAGCCGCCCCCGTGAAGATGAGCTTATTCGCTATCTCGGGAACCCCCTGTCGTGCCCCCACTTCCAAAAGAAGCCCGATATCTTGTGCTTTCCGTAGACGGCCCCCTGAGTATGCTTGTAGATACTCAACGACCGCTTCTGTGTCAGGAGAGATCTGCATAGCAACACCGTCTCAAAATTGAACCGCCCGCAGGACTCCTTCAAACAGACGTGAACATTCTTCTTCACTGGGAGGATCTATCGCCCGCAATGAGAGAGGCACGAGTGCTACTTCGTACACTGTTCCTATGGAGGACGCAAAGACCGCTACCCGAACATATCGGACTCCATTCTTGAACCGGTAAAGCACAAAGGTCTTCGGGCCTATCCGCACAATGGTAAAATCGCTGGCCAGGCGGATAGCGCCCGCCGTCCGCGCCTGGCGCCGTGCAAAGCTCTGCTGGGCGAGCTCTACAAGGTTGTACTGGCCTGCTGAGTCTTTACGTGCTTGCCGCAGAAGTAGAACTGTGAGTGCAAGTGTGTACTCTGGATTAACCCCAACTGCTACCATACCAGCAGGAGCCCTCTCCCCCAAGTTCAGCACAAACCAGCCCTTGGGCAGGAAGAATAGCATATCCCCTAGCGCAGAACGCACGGGATCCTCAGCAAGGGGTATCCCAGGCTCAGGGGAAAGCTCAACTACCGCTATCCTCGCGGGCTCCGGCACACGCCAAACAATACAACCTAGCGTCGCCAAACAGAGGCCTGCACCTACTGCCCAGAGTTTCCACGGCATCTTCCTCTCTCACCTAAATTTCCCCTCCAGCTACAACCTCAGAAGCTCACTACGGCAGACTTCCTTCACGAAAAATCCACACCCTATCCTCTTATTTATCCACAGCTCTATGGAAAATCCCCTCTTTCTCCACAGGATCGAGGCTTCTCACCTACCCAAAAGCTCTCTACACACAATTATCCACCAACATAGCAGCATATCTCCACAGAGCTTCAGAACCCACAGGTTGAGCAAGGCTTGGCCTCCCAAACCTTCCGTCTCCACATTTCCACAGTCTTTATCCTATATCAGCTCTCTGAGCAATTCACTTGCGAGCAATAATGTCAAAGGAACAGTAGGATCGCAAAGCCTCCGGAATGACGACCATCCCTTCTGGAGTTTGAAACTGCTCGAGAAGAGCTACCATAAGGCGTGGAGTTGCTAAGCCGCTACCGTTAAGCGTATGGACAAACTCTGGCCTCCCCTGATGCTTGGAGCGGAAACGAATGTTTGCTCGACGTGCCTGAAAGTCCTCGAAATTGGAGCAGCTAGAAACCTCTAACCACTGCTGCTGACAGGGAGACCAAACCTCGATATCATAGGTCTTGGAGCTAGCAAACCCCAGATCCCCAGCGCAGAGCAGGATAACGCGGTAAACAAGCCCTAGCGCCTGCAGCACAGCTTCCACCTCTGCCACTAATTGCTCTAATTCGCTATAGGAATCTTCAGGGCGACAGAACCGAACCAGTTCCACCTTATTGAATTGGTGCATGCGGATAAGTCCGCGGGTTTCTCGTCCGTAGCTCCCCGCCTCCCTCCGAAAGCAGGCGGAGTAGCCACACAGCTTGAGGGGAAGGTCCTCTGAGGAGAGTACCTCTCCTGCGAAGTAGTTGGTTAGAGGAACCTCTGCGGTCGGTATGAGAAACAGGCCATCTTGCTCTATGTAGTACATATCGTCCCGCAGGTTTGGGAGCTGGCCAGTTCCCTCCATAGCGCTGGGGAGAACTAGGAAAGGCGGGAAAATCTCGCGATAGCCATGGCGGTGTGTGTGGAAGTCCAGCATGAAATTGACAAGAGCGCGCTCTAAT
>JANWXA010000004.1 GCA_025055465.1 Candidatus Kapaibacterium sp. | reverse complement strand
CTGCGACATCTGCATCCAGA
The DNA here is from genome assembly GCA_025055465.1 of Candidatus Kapaibacterium sp. GTDB lineage: Bacteria > Bacteroidota > Ignavibacteria > Kapaibacteriales > HRBIN21 > HRBIN21. Next base: position 21,483 of record JANWXA010000004.1, on the reverse strand, counting down.
ACTCTGTCCACATCTTGCAGCAAAGTGCCGCACAGCGGGCCCGGCGGGCGTTATCAGGCCTTCCCAAACCAGCAGAGATCAAGGCAAGACTAGACGAACACGTCGTTGGGCAGGAACATGCCAAAATGGTGCTCTCCGTTGCCGTCTACAACCATTACAAGCGAATCCAGGCCCGCGAGCTCTTAGGGCCCTTCGATGATGTGGAAATCGAAAAAAGCAACATCCTCCTGATTGGTCCGACAGGAACTGGGAAAACTCTGCTGGCGCAAACCCTGGCGCACATCTTAGACGTACCCTTCGCCATTGCCGATGCAACAACGTTGACCGAAGCCGGCTACGTTGGGGACGACGTGGAGACGGTCATCCTCCACTTACTCCAGAACGCCGATTACAATGTGGAACGCGCCGAGCGCGGGATCGTGTACATAGATGAGGTTGATAAAATCGCCCGCAAGAGCGATTCCCCCAGCATCACCCGCGATGTTTCCGGCGAAGGTGTCCAGCAAGCACTGCTCAAAATCCTCGAGGGGACCATCGCCGGTGTACCCCCCAAAGGCGGACGTAAACACCCTGAACAGCCCCTCGTGTATGTCAACACACGAAACATTCTTTTCATCTGTGGCGGGGCCTTTGAAGGTATCGAGCGCATCATCGCACGCCGACTTCGCAGTTCCAGTATCGGTTTTACCGCAAAACTGGTAGACCCGGTCAGCACTGACAACCTTTATAGTTTGCTTCGCCAGATCGAGCCCGACGACCTACTCAAATTTGGTTTCATTCCGGAATTCATTGGGCGCCTCCCCATCACCGTCCCGCTCCATCCTCTGGATGATGCCGCTCTTATGGACATTTTGGTACACCCCAAGAATGCTTTGGTCAAACAGTACCAGAAACTCTTCCGAATGGAGGGCGTCGAGCTGGAATTCGCCCCAGAGGCGCTGAAGGCGATTGTGCGCCGAGCACGGGAGCGGGGCACCGGGGCACGCGGGCTCCGAGCAATCATTGAAGAAGTTATGCTCCCGATTATGTTCCACCTGCCCGATCATCGGGGCATCCGGCGCTGCATCGTGACAGCGGAAACTGTAGAGCATGGCATTAGCCCTATTTATATTTACGAGGAGCCAGAAGCCCGACCGGGGTTCCTCCTTTAGAAGTCCCCTTCGTATCCCCGTGCTTCGTCCTCTCTATCTTCACAGTGGTAGAGACGCCGCTTGCGGACCGTGGGAGGAGCAACCTTTTCTCCATCTCGAACGGCTCGAAGGGCCCGCTGCTCCAGCTCCCGACGCAAACGGGCATCCCGTTGGCGCAGCTGTTCATCTAACCGGCGGTCGAAATAGAGGCGCCCATCCACATAAGTCTGCTCCACAACAGCGTAAGAAGATAAGGGGGGAGCGGACCAGAGCACGATATCAGCATCTTTCCCCGGTTGGATACTTCCCACCCGATGGTCCACCTGTAGCATCCGGGCGGGGTTGAGCGTGACAAACTTCAGAGCTTCTTCCTCTGGAACCCCACCGTATTGGACCGATTTCCCGGCCTCCTGTGCCAAGCGGCGCCCCATCTCAGCATCGTCGCTGTTGATAGCAACCAAAACGCCCTGTTCATACATGATGGCAGGGTTCTCCGGGATAGCATCATAGACCTCAAACTTGTACGCCCACCAGTCCGAAAAACTGGAAGCTCCAGCGCCATGCTGCGCCAATTCGCGGGCAACCTTGTACCCCTCCAATACATGGGTAAAAACTCGAACCCGAAAGCCGTATTCTTCAGCAAGGCGCATGAGCATCAGAATCTCGCTCTGCACGTAGGAATGACAGTGGATAAAGCGCTTGCCACGCAAAATCTCCAGGACAGCGTCCAGCTGAAAATCCCGGCGTGGCGGAATGGACCGCCTTCGTTCCCGCTCAGAAAGACTCCGCCAGCGCATCCATTCGGCTTCATACTCCACAGCTGCCTGGAACGCATCTCGCATAATTTCTTCTACTCCCAGCCGCGTCTGGGGATAACGCCGTGTATAGCGGTCCCCCCAGTTGGACTGTTTTACATTCTCCCCGAGAGCAAACTTGATCGTAGCCGGTCCCCCTTCAAATTTCATCCCCTGAGCATCTGCGCCCCAGCGGAGCTTGATAAGCTGGCATTGCCCCCCAATGGGATTTGCCGAGCCGTGAAGCAGGTGTGCCGATGTGACCCCACCGGCTAATTGTCGGTAGATGTTAACATCATCAGGATCGACGACGTCTCCGATTCGAACCTCTGCTGTCACAGCATGAGTAGCTTCGTTTACCCCTCCTTCTATGGCAATGTGTGAGTGTTCGTCAATGATACCGGGGGTTAGGTGTTTTCCTGTTGCATCTACTACAGTGTCTGCCGCTACGCGGAGGGCAGGAGCAACAGCTATAATTTTTCCATCGCGGATGAAGACATCAGTGTTCCGCAACACGCCGGCAGGCGAACAGGTCCAAACCGTCGCGTTTCGAAAAAGAACGGCTCGCTGCAGCGGAGGAGCTTCCAGCCCAAAAGGGCCGTCGGGGAAGGTACGGGGCGAAAGAGCATACTCACGCTTGCGTTCATGCGGCTTTGGCTTTGGCACATAGGCGGAATCCCGTCGAGCCTGCCAGCGTGCGGAACGTCCATCGGGCAAAAGCACCATACCGGAAGCCGCCGTCGTATCGATGGTGCCGGAAAAGCGTACAATACCAGGCATCCCGAACGTATCGGCGGCGAAAGAGAAGGCGACTGTTGCGCGATACTGTGACCACTGCACCTGTACACGCAGCGTATCCACTTGAAGAAGCACTTCTGGCGCCATACGCTTCCCCTCAATTCGCAAGCGGAAAGCTGGCAGAGGCCCCGATACAGTCACACTCCATACACCACGGGTATCTATGCTGGGCTCCAGATCTTGAGGATATTCTGTCCCGGCAACAAAGACGCTCCGAACAGCCGTCTCTTCCTCAAACAGTTCCCCATCACAGAGCAGCAGGTTTGCCAACTTACCTGGCTCTATAGTGCCAACAATATCCGCAACACCCAAGAACTCTGCGGGGACAGTCGTAAGAGCTGCCAGAGCCTTTTCCGGAGATAATCCCCGACGCAAGGCCCGGCGCAGATTGGGCATAAAGTCCTTCAGTTCCTTATGTCCATAGGTGGTGAAGGCAAAACGGATTCCCACGGAGTCCAACCAAAAGGGATTCTGGGGTGCAGCGTCCCAGTGTTTGAGCTCTTCCAATGGCACATCGGCTGCTTCCTCGGGTGTCGTTACTTCAGGGACAGCGGGAAAGGCAAGCGGCAAGATAAGACGAGGCCGGAACGGCAGCAGTGAAGGCAGGCGCCGATATTCCCGGCCACTTCCTACATAGAGAGCAGGCACACCGAACTCCCGCATTAGAAATAGTGCCCGAAGCAGGGTATGCTCGTTCTCTGTTTCCACTACGAATGGCATTTGCTGCTGCAACGCTTCTGCCAAAGCCTGTAACGAAAGGTTGACCTCCGGACGTGCTTGGTGGGGATTATGACGGTAAGCTTCCCACGCCTGCCGATACCATTGGGCATCACTCAGTGTCTGCCGAACAAGGGCAATGGCGCCCATAAGCGAACCGGGATACGGTGTACGGACCCCTCCTTTCCGAAAGCCTAGCCATTGAGCGACGTCAGAGCGAACAACCAGCTCTGTCCCCTTGCCTGGACGTGCAAAGAGCAAAGCAGAGCGTCCGCGAAAAATCCCCTCCCGGCTACCACAATGCAGAAGAGCAAAACCCATTGCCCGCAACTCCTCGACCCGCCGAGCTTCTAACTCAACGCGTTCGACAACACGCCGCTCCGGACAAACTGCATCATTCCAATGGCGCGCCCCCTCTGGTACAGGGGCCTCTATTGTTTCCTCTTCATCGCGAGGCTTCGGCTCCGAAGTGGGCAGTTCAAGGTAGGACTCAATAAAAGCAGGATAGAGCCATAGCCCAGAGCAGTCCCGGACTGTTGCCCCTGCAGGAATAGGCAGGTGAATCCCCACAGCTTCTATAACCTCATCCCGTACGATAACCGTTGCTCGTTCCAGCCTCTGTCCTGGTCGAGGAACAACCGTGAGATTCGTCAACGCCACAAATCGTGCCGGCTTCTCCCGAAGCCCTTCTACTGGACGCGTCTGAAGCAACTGCGCAGGGCTGCGTAAACCCGCTATTATGGATCCCAGGGCAAAGAACCACCACATCTGAAATGCTCCGGACACTTACTTATCACAAAATTAGCCCCCACCAAGGGTTCAATGGGGGCAAAACTTGTAGCTTTGTGTTTTGTTTGTTAGTCATCTTGCCCGCCTACATACAGGAGATGCGGACGTACCTTTTTACATCTGAATCCGTCTCCGAAGGGCATCCAGACAAGATTTGTGACCAGCTTTCGGATGCAGTGTTGGACTCTATCTTAGAGCAAGATCCCGACGGACGCGTGGCATGCGAGTGCTTTGTAACCACAGGGCTGGTGGTTGTCGGGGGCGAGATTCGCGCGAACGCCTTATTAGACTTACAATCCCTTGTACGAAACGTCATTCGAGACATTGGGTACACACAGGCCGAATATCGCTTTGATAGTGAGTCCTGCTGTATCGTCAATGTGCTCCATCGTCAATCGCCAGATATAGCTATGGGGGTAGACCGCGGAGGTGCTGGCGATCAAGGGCTGATGTTCGGCTATGCCTGTACGGAAACCCCTGAACTAATGCCCTTACCCATTATGCTTGCCCATGCCCTTGTGCGCCGTCTGGCACACATCCGCAAAAACGAATCCCATGTCATGCCATACCTCCGCCCAGACGCCAAGTCTCAAGTCACCGTTGAATACACCGATAGCGGCGAGGTCCTGCGTGTAGACGCTGTCGTCGTCTCTACCCAGCACGATCCCGATGTAAGCCAAGAGCAGCTTCAACACGACGTAATCTCTCGAGTAATTTACGAGGTTATCCCAGAACATCTGCTGGATAGACGCACCCGGTTTTACATCAATCCTACAGGACGCTTCGAAATTGGTGGTCCCCATGGGGATACTGGCTTAACCGGTCGGAAAATCATTGTCGACACCTACGGAGGGCGAGCCCCCCATGGAGGCGGGGCTTTCTCTGGCAAGGACCCCACAAAGGTAGACCGTTCTGGAGCCTACATGGCTCGATACTTAGCGAAAAACATTGTCGCTGCTGGCCTAGCCCGAGAATGTAGCATTCAGCTTGCGTACGTTATTGGGATTCCGGAACCGATTTCCCTTCACGTCAATACACACTGTACGGGTAGCATTCCAGCCGAGGCTTTAGAACGCTTTATTCGGGAAAACATAGACCTAACGCCTCGCGGTATTATTGAACGCTTTCAACTACAACGTCCCCTCTACCGGCAGACAGCCGTGTATGGGCACTTCGGTCGTCCGGAATTTCCCTGGGAACAGTTGGACTTGGTGCCGAAACTCCAGCGTTTAGCGTAATATTTTAGATGTTTCATAGCACAGACCGCTCTTTGGATGTCGTATCCACCCCGACACTCCCAAGAACCGTTGGATGAAAAGCCCGGTCAATACTGCATCCGAAACCTGAGCCTGTCCGAAGAGGGATTCAAACTCATCGAGTGGGCCGAATCGCACATGCCCGTGCTGATGGAACTGCGCCGCCGTTATAGCGACAGCAAACCCTTCGCTGGCTACCACATTGCGGGCTGTCTCCACGTGACGAAAGAAACCGCTGTCCTTATTCGCGCCTTTGCCGCCGCTGGAGCTGAGGTATCTTGGTCTGGCTGCAATCCGTTATCAACCAACGATGCTGTTGCCGCTGCCTTAGCCGCTGAGGGCCTCCGCATCTTTGCCAGGCACGGTAATACAGAAGACTTCTACTGGTGTATTGAGCGCACCCTGGACTGTCAACCCCATCTGGCACTGGATGACGGCGCAGATTTGATTACAACGACCCACGAGAAGTATCCCGAGCTCGCTGCGCGACTCATCGGTGGCACAGAAGAAACGACGACTGGCGTCAACCGTTTGCGTGCTCGCGCCCGACAGGGCAAGCTTGCCTTCCCGGTCATCGCCGTCAACGATGCTGAGACCAAGTGGGACTTCGACAATGTGTACGGCACCGGACAATCCACCATTGACGGCATCCTCCGAGCCACCTCAGTAATGCTGGCAGGCAAGATTTTCGTTGTGGCAGGATATGGGCACTGCGGCTCTGGAGTTGCTCGGCGCGCCCGCGGAATGGGAGCCCGTGTAATCGTCACCGAAGTCCATCCTACAGCAGCCCTGAAGGCCGTATTAGAGGGCTACGAGGTCCTCCCCATGGACGAAGCCGCCCGCATCGGGGATATTTTCTGCACTGCCACAGGAATGCGGGACGTTATCCGCCGCCACCACTTCGAGCTTATGAAAGACGGCGCTATACTGTGCAATACTGGGCATTACGACGTAGAAATCAATCTCTTGGAATTGGAAGAAATGGTGCTCCGCAAACGGGAACTGCGTCCTAACTGCACGGAGTACGTCTTGCGCGACGGGAAGCGCCTCTATGTACTGGCACAAGGGCGATTAGTCAATCTGGCAGCGGCCGAGGGGCACCCTTCCGAAGTCATGGACATGTCCTTCGCGAACCAGTTCCTGGCTCATCTCCACTTGGTAGAATTACACAAACAGGGAAAACGCCTCCCCATAGATGTCCTTCCGATCCCTCCAGAACAGGATGAGCTCGTTGCCCGCATGAAATTGGAAACTATGGGCATTCGCATTGACGAGCTAACCCCAGAGCAGCTCCGCTATCGGAGCAACTACCTTGCAGGCACGTAACTTATGTATCCGGCTTCTGGTAAACCAAGGCCCGCGGAAAATGCACCAACTGCAACGCCCCAGTCAATCCTGTGAGCGTTTCTACCTCCCCTACGAAGAGATATCCCCCGGGTTGGAGCACTTCTACTAAGCCTGGAACAACCCGCTTCCGAACTTCAGGGGTAAAATACAAAAGCACATTACGACAGAAAAGCACATCTACTGGCGCCACAGACCGAAGTGACTCCTCATCAACGAGGTTGTGCACAAAAAAGTCAACCAAGTCTCGAATTTCCGGCACGACAGCATATTCCCCAAAGTGCTCCTGTACATAGTGGCGGTACTCTTCCGTCATCCCGTGGAGGCTCGGCAGCAGATATCTGCCTTGACGTGCCTGAGCTATAGCTTCGGAACTAATATCAGTACCAACGATGTTCACAGCAATCCCAGGATAAGCCGGCAAAAGATGTCGGTGCACCACCATTGCCAGTGAGTATGCTTCCTCCCCCGTGGCACAGCCTGCACTCCATAGACGCAGCTGTTCACGCTTGCGGGCGAGCTCCGGTAATATGTGGCGAGCCAGCGCTGCAAAGTGCTCCGGGGATCGGAAAAAGTGGGTATCTGTAACTACAATAGCGTTAAGCAGCTCCTGGCGCTCACGAGCAGCGGCAGGAGTAACATCAGTTACGTAAGCATGGTACTCCTCAAACGAGCTCAGCCCCAGTACCTCCAGCCGACGCAGTAGTCGCACTTTGAGAAAGTGGCGACGGTTATCGGCAATATAGATACCACTCACTTGATAAATAAACTCCCGAAAGCGCAGAAACGTATGCCACCTTAGTGGCGGCTCCAACCGCCCCACCTCAGCAAACGGTACAAATGCCTCAGGAGGTGTAAACTGTAGAACTGTCCACCCCGCGCTCATGGACACATCCCGTGTTCAAGGAAGGTATTCGGAAGCCATTCCATCCTCACCATCCCCTGACTCCGGCAGAGCCTCCAATACAATTCGCATGCCATCACTGGTAAAGCGGACTCCAAGCAGCTCAGTAGGAACCCGATAGATTACACCATGGATGGAAACGATGGTATCGGGGGGCACATTCTCTCGAACCTCTATTACCGGTTTTCCGTGTCCAATCCCATAGCTGCGTTGTTCGATCTGCCAGAGTTCTTCCTGTAATTGCTGATACTGGTGCTGCAATCGGCGCACCTGCTCTGACGGACGCCCCCGACGAACCTGGAGAGCGCTTTCCAGCTCCCGCTGCACCGCGCGAAGACGTTCCCGAGCTTCCCGCAACCGAGCACGCCAATACCCTTGCTCTAACTGCTGAACGTAGGGAGTCCCGATCGAGAGAACCGACGTATGCTCCCCAAACGCCCAGCGGAGCTGACGTACACAAATACGCTCAACAGCAACAATTTGACCCCCGAAGAGTACTGCTTCATCAGCAGCGACCTCCGTTGCCTGCAATGTGGTAAAGCGTGCTTCCCTCTCCAGAGTCAACCGCAAGCGAGCTAAGACATGCGAATACACCGCAGACCGGAGCCCTACATTCTCCAAAGCAACCACCACAGCATGCGAGCACCAACCCTCTATCCGGACGCTGCCCGCGGCTACAAGGTGGGTATTGTGCACATCAGATTCACATACGACGTTGCCTTCTGCAACGAGAGTAACTCCCTCCAAACGCTCTGGGATGCGCGAGTTCGAGGATTGCAAGAAACGCGTCTCCCCAGGATGGATTCCTCCCTCTATTTCTTCCCCGTTCCTCACTGTACTGATCACAGTAAGCTCCTCCTGGTCCGCTAAGCGGCGCAGGAGGAAGCGCCGAACATACTCAGCCAGAGGCTCCGGCAGTTCGTGCACACTCATTGAAATTGCTTGGGGTCGATATCGTATACTTTCAAGCGATACTCCAGTTTGTCACGCGTAACCCGCAGGAGCTTAGCTGCCCGGGTCACGTTGCCCCGTGCCAGCGTCAGAGCTTGCTGAATAAGGTCTTTGATAACTTCATCGTAAACAACCCCATGCGGAGAGATGGCAAGAAAGTGCTTGCCAGGGGGAAGTTCAAAGCGCTTGAGCATGTCAAAAACATCTGAAGATGCAGGTTCCATCCAAGTCCGGGTACGTAGGAAATGGAGGGTCTCGCGCGATATGACCTCCGATTGTTCTAATAGCACTGCACGCTCTATCGCGTTACGCAATTCCCGAACATTGCCTCGCCAGGGGTAGGAAAGTAACAGCGAGACCGCCTCGGGGGTAAAACCAGTGATGCGCTTGTTGAACCTTCTATTGAACTCGTTCACAAATGCCGTCGCCAGCGGGAGAATGTCTTCTTGACGCTCCCGCAGCGGTGGGATATGGATGACCGCAACGTTGAGCCGGTAGTAAAGGTCCTCTCGGAATTTTCCCTCCTGCACCATTTGCTCCAAATCCCGGTTTGTAGCAGCAATAATACGCACATCGACCTGAATTTCTTCCTTTCCCCCTAAGCGGTAAAAGCTCTTCTCCTGAAGCACTCGCAACAACTTGACCTGGAGCTCCAAGGGTAGCTCAGAGATTTCGTCCAAAAAGACCGTACCACGCTCGGCCAGTTCAAATTTTCCCGGATGCAGTTTGTCGAACGCACCGGTGAAGGCCCCTCGCTCGTAGCCAAAGAGCTCGCTTTCGGCAAGCTCCCGTGGGATAGCCCCACAGTTGATAACTACAAACGGAGCGGCTGCTCGTGGCGAGTTGCGATGAATAAAGCGCGCCAGTAATTCCTTGCCTGTACCAGTTTCACCTGTGATGAGGACCGTGGTCTCTACCGGTGCCAGTGTTTGCGCCAGTGCCAAAGCAGAGCGTAGACCCTCGGAGACAGCAACAATGTCATGGGGATGTTCCAACCGCAATAGTTGCTCTTCTAACACCTGGACATGGCGGCGCAAATCATAGTTGCGCAGAGCTCGCTCAATGGCAATCTCTAGCTGCTCGATATCAATTGGTTTGACGATAAAGTCCTCGGCCCCCAATTTCATTGCCCGAACTGCCATCTTGATATCCGAAAATGCCGTAATAACGATAACAGGAACAGCAAATCCCTCCTCGCGCAGCCGTTCCAACATGTCTAACCCATTGTAATGGCCTAGAAAAATGTCCAATAGGACAAGGTCTGGGCGCAACGTTGGAAACTGGGCAAGCGCCTGTAACGGATCCACCAACCAATGGACGCGCCGATATCGCCGTGCTAAGTAGTTCTGCAAAGAAGCTCCAAGTTGAAGATCGTCCTCCACAATGAGCACAGTGTAGTGAGCAACAGCTCGCTTCGGTACCGCATCCGCCTGCATCACGGCTTCTCCTCCGATGGGAGACGGACAGTGCAACATGTACCTACGCCTGGACTGCTGCGAACGAGTAGCTCACCACGATGCTGCATGACAATACGCCGAGCAATGGCTAAGCCTAATCCTGTACCATGCGGTTTACGGGTAAAAAAGGGCTCAAAAATACGGGGAAGGTCTTCCGGGGGGATCCCCCTTCCCGTGTCCTCTATGTGCACAACGGCATAACAAGCACCATCCGCTTCCTCCCGTTCTGTTTGGATTGTAATAGTGCCGTGCTCACCCACAGCATCTGCAGCATTGGAGAGCAAATTGATAAAAACCTGCTGCAATTGGCGGGCATCCCCGTAAACCAGTGGAACTCTGTGGGCATACCTGCGCTGAATGGTAATGTTTTTCCGATAGAGTATCGTTCGTAGCAAGGCCAATGCTTCTCCAATAATTAGGTGGACATCGTATGACTGCACAAACTGCGCTGCCGGACGAGCGAAATTGAGGGTTGTCTCCAAAAGCTCAGCAATACGCTGAGCCCCAGCTAAGGACATCTCGATAGAGGAACGGCATGCGGGATCACTTCCAAGAGCTTGCTGAACGACATGGAGGTTGAGCTGAATGGCAGCCAGTGGATTCCGAATCTCGTGGGCAAATCCAACCAAGAGCTGACCCAAAAGAGCTAACTTATCGGTAAGTACCAATCGCTCTGCCAATCCATGCTCGTTAGCAGACTCCAGAAGGAGCGCCCATAAGTAGGGCTCGCCCTGGAAAGAAGCCAACCGAGCCTGAGTATCTACCACGCGTGCCCGCCCATCGGGCAATTCCAACACCACCTCAGCCCGCACAACACTGTGCTGCGGCTCCCGTTGCAGGAGCTTGTACAACCGCCGGAGTCCTGGCAGCGGCGTTACCACAAGTTGGTCCATTGTCATCTGCAAAAAATGGGCTGCATACTCTGAGGCAGCCACAACGTGCCAGGTTTCTGGCCGGACAACCAGCCAGGCCTGGGCCGCTTGCTCAAAGAGGAAACGATACCACGCTCCCTCGTGATTGCGTTCAGGTTCTACTGACAGATGCACCATCTCCTCCACTATTCGTTACATCCGGCGCCGCTTCGCAAGATACTGCCGTAAAACCCGATCAAAGGGGGTTGTTGTGTCTATTGAGAAAAAGTCTATCCCATGTTCGGCACACCCTGTCGCCAGTTGGCGCTGGTGTTGCTCGAAAGCGTGTCGGTAGTCGTTTCGAAGAAAATACGGATGTATGGGCATTCGCTCGGCGGTTTCCAGGTCCTGAAAATCCGCTGCACGGGCAATCTCCAGAGTCCGTTCTACTGGCTCCAAAATCTGTAGAGCGATAACCTCATGGTTTTGTGCCCGGAGGCGCCGCAACGCTGCAACACTTTCATCAACAGCGTCCAGAAAGTCGCTACACAGCACAACCAAGCTGCGGCGACGCAGCCGTTCGGCAAGCTGCGACAAAGCCGTCGCAATATGAGTCCTCCCTGTAGGCTCCGTCTCTTCCAAGAGCTGGACTATCTCCCGAAATTGGGAAGCTCGGGCACTGGGCGGGCGGTAAACCTGAACCCCTGTGTTATAAAGGGCCAACCCCACGGCGTCCTTTTGGCGTAGTAGTAAGTACGTCAATGCTGCTACACACAAAGCCGCATATCCCCACTTGGAAAGGCTACTTTCGTATTGAAACCCCATAGAGGCGCTGCAATCCAGCGCTATGAGGGTTCGCACATTGGTCTCCTCCTCAAACTGCTTGACATAAAACCGATCGGTACGAGCGTAAACTTTCCAGTCTATCAGCCGCGGCTCATCACCAGGATGATACTGCCGATGCTCAGCGAACTCCACACTGAACCCATGGTAGGGCGAACGATGGATCCCGACCAAGAAGCCCTCCACGACGTAACGGGCACGAAGCTCCAACGACTGGAGTCGCATAAGGAACTCCGGTCTTAAGTATTGGCGCCATGCTGCCTCTCCTCCATACACTGCCATTGCCTATCTTTCACCCATAGTGCCTTGGTCATATCCTCGATCTGTGATCCGAAAATGTTGCAGCCGGACGTACCATATCCAGAAAGGGGGTGGCGTCCTCTATTAGACCCTGCATGGTCTCGTGGTGAATGTAGCGAACAACCTCTTCCAGAGACCCCGTCTGACGCCAGACGCGCAACTGGCGGTCTGCCCCGGTGCCCATTTCCAAGATGTCGTAAATGTATTCTATCTCACGGCGGGACCCCAGCTCATCAACAACCTCTTCCACAAACTCTAAGAGCTCCCGGATGAGATCGCGCGCTGGGAACTCTCGCTGTTTCCCAAAGTCTATCAGCTTGCCATCCAGGCCGTAGCGGACTGCACGCCACTTGTTTTCCATAATCAGCGAACGGCGATAGACTCGGAAGCTCATATTTTTCTCGTACAGCGAAAACAACTTCGCTGCAATTGCTTGACACAGCGCCGCCAGAGCAATTGTCTCATCCACACGCATGGGAAGATCACAGATGCGGATCTCCAGCGTTGGGAAAAACGGGTGGGGGCGAATATCCCACCAGATCTTCTTGCCATTGTCAATGCAGCCAGTTCGGATGAGGAGCTGGACGTAATTGTTGAACTCTGCCCAACTGCTGAAGAAGTCCGGCAGGGCCGTCCGCGGAAAACGCTCAAAAATCTTGGACCGATAGGACTTTAGCCCCGTGTCCATCCCCATCCAGAAGGGAGAATTCGTAGAGAGCGCCAGCACATGGGGCAGGAAGTACCGCATAACGTTCATAAGCTGAATCTGGGTCTCACGGTTTTCGATCCCGATATGGATATGCAGTCCGAAGATGAGCAGCGAGCGCGCCAGAATCTGCATATCCTCCACAATCCCCAGGTAGCGTTCGTCGGGATAAATCTGCTGTTCTTGCCAGCGGGCAAATGGGTGGGTGCTGGCAGCCCCAATAAGGAGGCCATTTTGTCGAGCAAGATACGCAACAACAGAGCGAATTTTGACAAGCTCTTGGCGTGCTTCCTGGACAGTACGGCAGACCCCTGTCCCAACCTCCAAAATCGAGCCATGGAGTTCGGGCTTTATATGCTCTTGCAGAACCATCCGCCCTTGCGAAAGAAGCTCCATGTCAATGTGGGAGCGCAAATCCAGCGTTCGCGGGTCCAGAATCATGTACTCCTCTTCTATCCCGAGCGTAAAACTGGGGCGCTGGTACGGATCATACTCCTCCACTCGCGGGGTGATTTCATCCGGTCTCATGGCTTATTCCGCCATGTGTAACATCCGCAGTCTCAGACGTCTACTGCCACGAAAGTACGGACTTTGGTGAAGATAGCTGCGATGGCTTGCATTTGCTTTCTCGGGGACGTTCATTTGGGGTGCGGTACAGGAACTGAACAGCGGAAACGGGCTCTGCTATTCCAGGAGTTCCTCGCTGCTCTGCCAGGCTATTGCTCCCATCTGGTTATCCTGGGCGACTTGTTTGACTACTGGTTTGACTATCGCACAGTCATACCGAAAGACTTCTGGGCCATCGTAGCTGCACTCGGCATGCTCCGGCATCACGGGATAGCGGTGGATTACATTATCGGCAACCACGACTTCGGCCACTGGCGTTTTTTCCGCGATGAATTGGACATCATCCCCTGCAGCAAAGACATCGTACGCAAGTGGCATGGGAAACGTTTTTACATCTCCCATGGCGATGGGAAAATGCCCGGTGACTGGGGTTACCTTCTGCTGCGTGCTATACTACGCAACGGCCTGGCACAGAGCCTCTACCGCTGGCTCCACCCCGATGTCGGCATTGGCCTTGCTCGCTGGGCCTCTCGGAATAGCCGTCTCCATGCGGCCCCACTATCTCAGCGGTTAGCACAAAGCCTGGAAAGCTTTGCCCAACGAAAACTCGCCGAAGGATACGACGTCGTTGTCTTAGGACATAGTCACCTGCCTACCCTCAAACCCCTGGGAGCTGGATGGTACCTCAACCCGGGAGGCTGGCTCGTTACAGACCCGCTGTTTGCTCGCTTTGACGGTCAGGAACTGGAATTGATTGCCGTGCGCGACTTTCTAAGTGCAATGGGCAAAAAATCCTCTTCGTCTGCCATCAACGTCTAGTATTGCGCCCACCGCCATGGAGTTCAAAGACTACTACAAAATCCTCGGTGTCGAACCAACTGCTACCTCCGAAGAACTGAAGCAAGCATACCGAAAGTTAGCCCTACAATACCACCCTGACCGAAATCCAGGGAACAAGGCAGCAGAAGAGCGCTTCAAGGAAATTGCCGAAGCATACGAGGTACTGGCAGACCCAGAAAAACGGGCGAAATACGACCAGCTCTACCTCCGGTGGAAGGAGTTCCAGCGCCAAGGTGGTCGTCCAGAGTCCTTCGACTGGTCTGCATGGGCCACAGTAGGCCCAGGATTTGCGAAGACACGGTTTGTGACCGAAGAATTCCCGGATCTGGAGGACCTATTCCGAGGAGGCTTTTCCGATTTCTTCGAGCGGCTCTTCGGCAACTTCAGCTCAACCCAGACGCGACGTCGCGGACGCTCCCGCGGGAGCACAGGGATCAAAGGCGAGGACTACACAGCAACACTGGACATCACCCTCGAAGAAGCTCTCTCCGGCACACAGCGCCGTCTCCGTGTTGGAGACAAGACCATCGAGGTTCGCATCCGCCCAGGAATCCCCGATGGACATACCCTGAAAATCCCAGGTAAAGGAGTTCCAGGCTACTTGGGCGGTCCAGCCGGCGACCTGTTGTTGACGGTTCGCGTCCTCCCACACAGCCGCTTTGAGCGCAGGGGGAAAGATCTCCACACCACGCTCACCATTGATCTCTATACCGCCATCCTCGGAGGGACAGCGAATCTGCGCACATTGGACGGAAAGACAATCCAACTGCGGGTTCCTCCGGAGTCGCAGCCAGGTACGGTGCTACGTCTGCGCGGGCAAGGGATGCCCGTGTATGAGCGTCCGGAACAGCGCGGTGATCTCTACGTGCAGCTCACAATAGAGTTGCCCCGCAACCTTACAGCTCAGGAGCGGGAGCTATTTGAGCACTTAGCACGCTTGCGTAAGACGATTTCCTGAGCAATGACCCGCCTGCGGCTACAGCAGCTCACGAAACGCTACCCCTCTGTCACCGCCCTTGCCAATATCTCCCTAACTGCGGAACCCGGGGAATTCCTTGCCGTCGTTGGTCCCTCTGGTAGCGGGAAATCCACACTTTTGCGCCTTATTGCCGGATTAGAGAAGCCCTCATCAGGCGAAATTTTCTACAACGAAGAGCCGATCTCGCACCTCCCACCACAGGCGCGCGACATTGGCATGGTCTTTCAAACATACGCACTCTATCCCCACATGACTGTGTTCGAGAACTTGGCCTTCCCGCTACGCCTCCGGAGGTGGCGGAGGGAAGCTATCCAGGACCAGGTTCGGCAAGTTGCGCGATTACTGGAGTTACAGGGCTTACTGGAACGGTACCCACGGGAGCTCTCCGGCGGACAGCGCCAGCGCGTTGCCTTGGGGCGAGCACTGGTGCGCTCCCCAAAACTATTCCTCCTCGACGAACCCCTCTCCAACATAGATGCCCAACTGCGGGCAACCATGCGGGCTGAATTAGCGGCGCTACAGCAGAACTTGGGCATCACAACACTTTATGTCACACACGACCAGGCCGAAGCCTTGTCGCTGGGACACCGCGTTGCCGTGCTCTCCTCTGGGCATCTACTCCAGGTTGCACCTCCATCGGAGCTCTATAACCGACCCGTCTCCGTCACTGTAGCACGATTTATTGGAACCCCACCTATGAATCTTTTCGCCGTCACTGCTAACAGTGGGGCACTACAGCTTGTTGGCACCGAATCTCGCCTACCCAGCCCACTACAACTCGCAGAGGGGTCCCCCTGGCTCCTGGGAGCTCGCGCAGAAGCCCTCGCCCTGCGTCCCGCCGAGGGTTGGCACCCCCTTGGATCAGCACAGGTCCGTACGGTAGAATACGCCGGACACGAAATGCTGGTTACCCTCCGCCACCCAGCCGCCGTCGTACCCCCAGTGGTCCGCTTGTCAGCGGGAACCCCTCCTCCACAACCCGGGGCTTCTATACCAGTGTTTCTCAACCCAGACTCCTGGTGTCTTTTTGCCTCGGAGTCGGGAGAGCGTATCTTCCCCCCATGAAAGCTATAGGCGTACCGTTACCCCAACCGTCGGCAAAACCGGTAACATGCGGATTGGTCGCGACTCAATGGTAAGGGTCTCGGAGCGGACACGATAGCCTATCGCTAACAGATTCGCACGGTTGTAAACGTTGGCAACATCCAGGTAAAGGCTCCATTCCTTGCCAAACCAGTCCGTGTACGTCGTCAGGCGAAGATCCAGACGGTGGTAGTCAGGTAGACGCCCGCGGTTGAGGTTCTCAAGCCCGCCCCGATCTACAACGAAAGTCACTCCCCGCCAATCCGTATCAATCCGGGGGACAGGGATACCAGCAGAATCCCGCTCCACAATGATCCGAGGCTTGATACCTACTGGGGTCGTCCAGGGAAAACCAGTACCATAGGTCCACGTGAGGTTGAGATCCAGCCAGGGACTGACACGCCATCCCAGCACGACATTGACAACATGGCGGCGGTCGTAGCTAAAGGGGAACCGGACCCCATTGGTCTGGCGATAGGCCCATGACAAGGCGTACGAAGCCCAGCCATAGAGCGGGCTCTGCCCCAGGGAGTAAAGTTTTTGCAGCAACACCTCTACCCCATAACTCCTCCCTGTTGCAGCATTGACCGGGACAAGCGTGACGGAATCCCCGCGAATCGCCTCTGGCGGGCTCCAGCTCTCGGGAAGGCGCGGATCTGCACCAGGTATGAGCGTTGTCGTCCACACTGTGCCGACAAGCCGTTCCTGTACGATCAAGTCCCAGAAGCTCTTATAATACCCTTCAACTCGGATCTGCCATTCGGGACTGAGCATTCGCTCTACACCGACCATCGCATGCAACGCCGCCTCCGGTTTGAGCTGGCGTGCTCGCGGATGTGTGAAGTCCAAGAATACCTGCTGATCCAACAACTTTTCATATCCCGGTGACTGATAGTAAAGCCCCAATGCTGCCCGCAGAGTCATTGCCGCCGAAAGAGCATACGAAAGAGAAAGACGCGGGGCAAGCACCCCACGCCGAAGGAACCCAAAGTAATCCCAGCGCACACTGGGTAACAGGGTAAGCTCCGAGGTCAGGCGAACGCGATCTTGAACGTAGGCTCCCACGCGAAGATATCCCACAGAAGCTGTGTACGAATCCGGCAACCGCGGAAACCGAGGATTGCTCTCCCGAAGGGCCTTCAGGCGTGGGTCAATCTCTAACCGCAAATTCAGCTCGTTGCGAATGAAATCCACTCCCACCCCCCACTGAAGTCTATGGGCAGGTGCAACTTCCCAGGTTGTCTCCCAAAGAGCCCCATAACGCTCAAAAGCAAACCCACCCCGCCCCTCTATGCTAAATAGCCGTGGGACCTCCAACCCAAGCTGACGGAGAGAGTCCTGCAGCCGGCGGAACTCCCCCAACGTTGGATCCTCCTTCCCCAGGATGAGCTCGCTTCCCCCTTCACCACCAAAAAAGCTGCTGCCCCGATTACTATAAGCCGATACTAATAGGCGCGACGTCCATCCCGGACGAGGCTGCCACAGCCAGCTAAGCCCATATAGCACGTTGTAGGCCTCGTCATATACGCTGACACTATCCGGACGTGGGCGTTGAGAACCGGTGGTGAGCTCCGTATTGTCTCGGTTCAGAATGACCAGAGCTGACACGGTATTCCGCTGGCTTGGAGAGAGCAGCACCTTGAGCTGCACATCTCCAAAATTAGGCAAGGCGAGTTCCCCATCCACTAATTTTAGCGATCGCACTATAGGGCCAGCAATGAGATCGTAGTAAGTCCGGCGAGAGCTCAGCAGCCATGACCCCGCCCAAAATGGCAGTCGCCCCTCCAGAACCATGTTTGCATTGATAACGCTGGCTGCAAGATGAGCCCTTATCGGTCGTTCCCGCTCTCCATTTCGGACCACAACGTCCAACACCGCTGAAAGCCGGTCACCGTATTGAGCCGGGAACCCTCCTGTCAAAAGCTGGATATCCGCCAAAGTTTCCGGGTTATACATGGAAATGAGCCCGTAGAGCCGATATGGATTAAAAACCTCAAACCCATCTATCAGCACGAGATTTTGATCGGGGGTGGACCCGCGAATAATTAGCTGGGAAGAAAAGTCGCTGACGGCAAGTACACCGGGCAACGCCTGGAGTGTCCGAAGGAGGTCCTCTACGGCACCAGCCCGATACTTGACTTGACGGGGCTCCACAGTGATCAGACTCGGACGCGCATCTTCTTGTGGCTGCACGGGCTGCTGCCCGAGCACACGGACCTCGGGTAAAGGCACAGCACGCTGACGCAAACGGATACGGAGCTCTTGGCTCTTCCCTGCTTCCACCCGAACGGGGACGAGCTGGGGCTCGTAGCCCACCAGGCGCACTTCTACTCGGTACTCCCCCGGCGGTAGTTCCAGACGGAACCTCCCCTGTGAGCGACTGATCGTTGCCGTCCCCGACGGCTCTACCCGTAGGACCGCTCCTGGTAATGGAACTCCCACCGTATCTTGAACAACCCCTACAAGGATCCCTTGTTGGGCAAACAGTGGAAGTGTCAGCGCGACCGCGACAATCCAAAGCCCCATGGAGAAACCCGTAAACACAACCATAAAGTCGACGAACGTGCCTCCTCCGTCGTGCTCATATAGGAATCCACCCACGGAAGAGAAGCCAGAGGTAAAGTCCAGGAGCTGCAAAGAGCACGCTGTCTATACGGTCCAGCATCCCCCCATGCCCGGGTAGCAGCGCCGAACTATCCTTGACCCCGACATCACGCTTGAGCCGCGACTCGGCAAGATCCCCCACCTGCCCCACAATCCCTATAAGAATCCCCACAAAGAGTGCCTCTATGCCGGGGAAGTTAGGAAGCCACCACTGGAGAAATCCCCAGAAGGCCGCGGCGGTTGCGAGTAAGCACGCGGCGGCTCCCTCCCACGTCTTCCGAGGGCTTATTTGCGGTGCTAACGGCAGCCGCCCCCAACGGCTACCAATTGCGTACGCTGCGCTATCTCCAATCCAAATTGAGCCCAGTAGAGCCAGCAGCATTAGCTCTGTCACCGCACCCAGGCCTTGAAGTTCTGCCTGTCGTACCTGCACGAGGGTACTTAGCAGTCCCCCAACGTAACAAACCCCTCCTACAGTCGCCGCTGTGTTGAGCAAGGCCGTACCACGGCGCTTTCGGAGCTCCACTGCCCATGCCAGCAACACTACCGTCAAAGCTACCCCCCCCAACGCCTCTAACGCATGTCCCACAACAAAGGTACCCCAGACCTGTGCAGCCGTTCCACCAACGAGTAGAAGTTTCTGAGGGTAGACCTCCCGCCGCCACATGAGCTCCCCATATTCCCATACAGCCACAGCCGCTGCTAAAGAGACCAGTAGCGTAAGCACCACTCCCCCAGCCCAAACTGCTCCTACGACGACAGGTATTCCAATCGCCGCAACAACCACGCGCTGGACTAAGCTTTTGGACCAAATGTCCGATGTTCCCATCGTGCTCAGTGGCTCCCGCAAACAGTGGCAAAATTACCGTAGTTTCGTAGGGTCGGTTGGTCCCCGGTTGCTCCAAACTATGGCAGTGAGAGCCATCGTTGTCGGAGGATACAGCGAGCACCCACGAGCCGTACGAGAAATCATCTCTCGCTGCCGCCAGCACGACGTCTCTGTATTCTTTTGGGCTATCGGTGCTACCGGTACGAATCCCTGGGCACAGGAATGGGAGGAAATACAGCAGGAACACCCCCCAGCCAGGCAGCTCGCACCGGATACCGCTGACTTCGTCCTAGACCCCTGCCTTGCCCCCACGACCCAGCGGCTGGAGGCTCTCCACCAGCTCCGTGCCCTCCATCCCACCGCATGCTGGCTCCGCTCGGGGCTAACGGAAACGGCAACTGCTTGTGCTCACGCTCTGAACTTCCCCAACGTCGTTGCCTTCAACGGGCTCCCCGGTCTTTTCGGGATCTTAGATTCTCTTGAAATTGCCCCCGCGCTAACGGCATCGGAAGAGGCTCTGCAAGCAGCTACAACGTTTTTTACTTCGTTAGGCTTCCGCACGGAGATTGTGCAAGACCGTATCGGACTTGTTATTCCTCGGATACTGGCAATGCTTGTCAACGAGGGGGCTTTTTCTGTTCTGGAACGCGTCGCTGACCCCAACGACATTGATACCGCCATGCGCCTGGCAATGAACTATCCCAAGGGGATACTACAGTGGGCAGACGATGTCGGCTTGGACACTGTCGTAGCCATTCTGGATGCGCTCTACACGGAATACCATCAAGAGCGCTATCGTGCCTGCGTGCTGCTCCGGCAGTATGTGCGCGCACGCCGCTTGGGACGTCATGTCGGTCACGGCTTCCACCGCTATGGTTGAAACCCCGGGCTCATATCCCTTTCAGCAAGGCGTCCGGGCCGTGCTCTTTTGTGATTTTGATGGGACCCTGACCCCAAGCGATATTGGTGCAACCCTGTTCTGCAAATACAGCATCGGAGCAGTCTTGGAAAATCAACTACGCGGCGGTGAGATATCCGCTCTCGACTATTACCAGCATGCTTGTGCAGCCCTCTCTGCAGAAGCAACCCCGGAATTTATTGCTGAATATGCTCTAAGAATCGGATTCCGCCCATATGCTCGAGAACTCTGTACCTGGTGCCAGCAGCACGGCATAGGCGTTGCTGTTGTCAGCGACGGGCTAGATGCTTACATTATGCCGGTACTGGCAGCCGAGGGCCTGGAGGACATCCCGGTTGCCTGCAATCGTTTACAGTGGGATCTCGGCAAGCCACGGGTATCCTTCCCCTGGGCAAGCGAAAGCTGCCAGCGGAACTGCCCCAGTCCGTATCCCTGTGCGGCCTGCAAACGCGCTGTGCTCCTTAGTTGGACCCCTCCTGGAGCCTCCATCCTCTACCTCGGGGAAGGTGCATCGGACTTCTGCCCCGCACTGTACGCCGACATAGTCTTCGCCTCTGGCGAACTTGCAGTATGGTGCTCCGAACAGAAAATTGGGTTCGTTCCATACAATACCCTATTTGACGTGCGCCGCTCCATCGAGCAACTTCTACGGCAGCGGCGTCTGTCCCCACGGTATCTACCGCAGCAACGCCGGCAACAAGCATGGGTAGAAGAGTGATCAGCGCCTCGATTGGGATTACTATCGCCATCACCGTGTTCAGCTTACCGGCTCAAGAGGCCAAGCGCCAGACCATCTTGCGGGCCATTGCCCTGAATGGAGTT
>JANWXA010000049.1 GCA_025055465.1 Candidatus Kapaibacterium sp. | reverse complement strand
GCGGCGGGGTGCTCAGAAATAACAGGGGCGGTGAGTACAAGGGTTACTTTGTTTTGTCGCAGAACATAGGAAGCTCGCTCCCGCTCGCCCGTTTCTGGCCCGGCAAAGGCAGTAAGTTCAAAGCCGAAAGCGCGTCTATAGAAATAAGATGCCTGTTTAGCGTTGCCGACGTAGAGCTCAATGTGGTGGATGCGGCGGATAGGGAGGAGCTCTGTTCCGGTCAATTCTAACATCTGCTCGGTGTGGGGCCGCATCAACATTCCCTCCGAGTGTGAGACATACCGAAGCTTTGCAAACTTAGCAAAAAGCTGTAAAGGGTCAATCGAGGCTGGTGCGGATGCGCACGAGAATGGTGGAGCCATCTGGTTGCGGCTCCCCTGCAATGTGCCAATTCAGTGGAAGGGAAGGGGGAAGGCGGCGTTGCAGTTCGATTGCTGCGGTGTAAGCTCGCAACAGAGCCACGGTCTGAGCTGTCAGTGTCGTTCCGGGTAAGATCGCTGTGTTCAGCACCGTTATGGGTGGACCGGTGTACGGAACTGATGTCGTCGGAACCGCCGAGCCAATGACTTCTACCGAGAGACCGTCGGATGGGAAGCAACCAGGTTGACTCATCCTGTGGTACAAGTACTCCGCAAGGCTATCCAGAAATCGCTCAGTGGCACGTACTTCGGGAGTGTCCCATCCTGGTGGCGATTCGTCCAGGGGGGGAGTGGAGCGAAGGTAGTAGCTTGTTTTCAATGTTTGAGCCCACGTATGCTCTGCTGTAGGTAGTGTGTGTCCTTGGGTATGGGGTGCTTGAAAGGTGAATTGTACTATGGGGGGAGGGCCGGGTAAGGGAAGCATAAGTTGGTATAAGACGCTGTGGGAGAAATCGCATGGAGCGTAAAAATTGTGCTCGAACGTGCTCCGACAAGGGGCGGCATACTGCACTGTAAGTGGTTGAAAACCCTTCACGACCAAGCGGTGCTCGACTGCAGCACTGGTTCGGAGGAGTGTGTCATCCTTGCTCAGCACGGTTAGGCTCCCGCGTGGAGGCTCTGCTGGAAATGGCTTGAGCTGGAGCAGGATGATGACAGGACCACAGAGTTGAAAGGCGTAGAGGTCATAGCCACCGCGTCCCCCGCGGCGGTCAGACGCCAGCAGCAAGGTGTCATGCCAGATGATGGGCGAGATATCGTTGTCGTCGGAAGCGAAGGGTGGGGGGAGTATAGCGTCGCGCTCCCACGCACCGGGCAGCGTAAGGCGGGCGGACACGAGTTTCCAGCGAACGTCCAGAGTGTAGCCCCGTGAGGCAAAGAGTAGACGCCCATCAGGAAGAAACCATGGCATTGCCTCGTCAGCGGCAGTGTTGAGTTGAGGGCCCAGATTTTCTGGTGCTTCCCATTCCCCGTCTGGCGAACGGCGACTGGCATAGAGGTCTAAACCTCCCCACCCTCCAGGGCGGTCTGAGGCGAACACCAACCATTGTCCATCGGGTGATACTGCCGGGTGCCCTTCCCAGGCTGGCGAGTTGATGCTGCCAAGGGGTTCTGGTGGACCCCAGCTTTTCCCCTCCCATCGACGGAGGGCAATTTCTGTAGAGCGCTGCACTGTGTTCCAGACTCCCAAGATCGTTGGCTTTGGTGCAGGGAGGGAAATGCGTGGCAGAAAAGTTGTGTCGGCAAGGAGTGCCGCGATGCGGTCTGGGGTCCATACAGAATCAGGGCGGAGCCAAAGAGCATGGGCAGGACGATGCCCAGGGGTGGAGTACAAAAGCACGGCGTTGCCTACAAACCCCAGCAGGTGGTCGTTCCCTCGCGTGGAGTGTCGCCGCAGGAGGTCGGTAACCGATGCAAACGCGGGAAGGACACACAGTTTGCCTGCCAGGATCATGAAAGCACACGTGAGTGGTGGGTACCAATGGCGTCTCATGTGACGGAAGATACTGTGCGTGTGGCAAAAATAAGTGCCGGCTGGTGTCGGAATGTGCATAATTCAGCCTGCCTGTCGTGCGTCTTACTTCCGGCTTGGTAGCCGGGAGAAACGTGGACCGGACATGGGTATACGCCTTCTTGGTGGCTACGCTGGCTGTCTCGTGCTTTTGGCGGTGCTGTCGCTTCTCATATTGGAGGGACATGTGCGGTTGCGGGTAGCGCTGGGGACATCTTTCATAGCCTTGCAAGCTTTGGCAGTGGAACGCTTGGCGCGACGGTTTCGACGTGCCGCCCTTTTTCTATGGATGTTGACGGCCCTGTTGGTCTGCTGGATATGGGTGGGGTGGGCACGGGAGTGGTGGGGAATACGCACAGGAGCAGCCTTACTGATAAGCTGTGCTGTGGGAGCCACAATAAGTGTCACTTTCGTTGTGCTATGGCGATGGTGGAAGCAGCGTCCCGGGTGAGTCTCCATCACACTACGGTTGTTGCCGTCCTTCGGGATGGGAGAGCGGCGATGGGCGCGGATGGACAGGTCACGCTGAACAACACGGTGCTCAAGCGGACGGCTCGGAAGGTCCGGCGGTTATACAACGAGAGCGTCTTGGTGGGCTTTTCCGGGAGGACGGCCGACGCCTTGACATTGCTGAAGCGCTTCGAGGAGAGATTAGAGAGTAGCCGCGGTCAGCTGCTCCAAGCTGCTGCAGAGTTGGCGCGGGAATGGCGCACAGACCAGCATCTGCGTGATTTGGAAGCAATGCTATTAGCAATGAACTCGGCTCAGCTTCTGGTTATCAGCGGTGCGGGTGATGTTATAGAGCCCGACGACTGCGTTGCTGCTATCGGCTCCGGTGGAGCCTTTGCTTTAGCGGCTGCGCGGGCGCTTCTACAGCACACCCAGCTCCCAGCTCGCCGAGTTGTGGAAGAGTCACTTCGTATCGCCAGCGGTATTTGCATCTATACGAACGACGCTATTACGGTGGAGGAGCTCTGATATGGCGGCAGTAGAGGATCGGAGCCAACTTCTGGAGCAGATGCAGACCCTGACGCCCCAGAAGATTGTCCAGGAACTGGATAAGTACATCGTGGGTCAGCATGAAGCTAAACGTGCTGTTGCCATAGCTTTGAGGAATCGGTGGCGCCGGCAACAGGTGCGCGGGGGCCTCCGCGAAGAGATTACCCCGAACAACATCATCCTTATTGGTCCCACAGGGGTTGGGAAGACTGAGATTGCACGGCGTCTGGCGAAGCTGACAGGGGCTCCCTTTGTCAAGGTGGAGGCGACACGCTTTACCGAAGTTGGATATGTCGGACGGGATGTCGAATCTATGGTGCGGGAGTTAGTCGAAGCTGCTGTGTCGCTGGTTCGGGCAGAGAAAATGGCGGAAGTTCGCCATGAAGCCAGGAAGGCGGCCGAACAGCGTCTATTGGACCTCCTTGTGCCCCCACCTCGTGCTCCCGGGCTGGCTTTTAGTACTGCGGGGATAGAAGAGTTTGGAGAACATCGGACTGCCCGCACGCGGGTCTATCAGCAGCTTCAGTCTGGCGAGCTGGACGATCAGCTCATAGAGATTGACATCCAGGCTGATCCGGTGTCTTTTATACCTTTTGTTACATCTGCTCAGCTGACGGAGGAATTAGGGGACCACATGCGAGACCTCCTCCGCCAACTCATGCCGAGGCACACCCGGAAGCGAAAACTTAAAATTTCCGAAGCACGCACTATTTTGGAACAGGAAGAGGCCAGTAAACTCATTGATATGGACGCCGTTGTGCAGGAGGCTCTCTTTCGGGCCGAAAACTTAGGCATCATTTTCATTGATGAGATCGACAAAATTGCTTCTCCCGGCGGCACACGCTATGGGCCGGACGTTTCCCGTGAGGGGGTCCAGCGGGATTTGCTCCCGATTGTAGAGGGAGCCACCGTTAGAACCAAATATGGTCCTGTCCGTACTGATCACGTCCTTTTCATCGCTGCCGGGGCATTCCACACATCTAAGCCCTCCGACCTTATCCCTGAGCTCCAAGGACGCTTCCCTATTCGGGTCGAGCTTCATAGCCTGACGGAGGAGGACTTTGTCAGGATTCTGACACAGCCGGAGAATGCTCTCACCAAGCAGTACCAGGCGTTGTTGGCCACGGAGGGCATACAATTGGAGTTTACCGAGGACGCCGTCCGAGAAATCGCCGCAACGGCTGCGCGCGTCAACCAAAATGTTGCAAACATCGGAGCACGTCGTCTACAGACAGTCCTTTCCACTGTTTTGGCCGATCTCCTTTTTGCTGCCCCGGACAAGGTGGAGCCGACAGTGGTGCGCGTGGATACTGAGTATGTTCGTTCACGTATAAGTACCATTGTGGACAATACGGACTTGAGTCGCTTTATCTTGTAGTTGGGCAATGGAACTGCTTGTTGGAGCGGCGGCGGTAGAGAGCATATTGGAAGGGCTACGGCGGAGTTATGGACTTTCCGATGGACGTGCTTTAGCTCAGCAGGCCGGAGTATCGGTTGCGGAGGTGCGGCGGTGGCGGCGATCAGGGAGGCTGCCATTGGCGCACCTCGTGGAGCGCTTCCCCGATGCCCCTTGGCACCAGTTTGTCGGTGAGAATGTCTTAGGATTACTGGTTCCGCGGACGCTTCTGCCCGGCTGGCGCCCTACACCGGGGTTGCCGGATGAGAGTGCCCCAATTCCATCTCTTCGGACTTCATCGGCTCTGACTGATGAGGAACGTCGGCGACTGCTGGAATGGATGCTCTGGGCACGGGAGTTTGACATGGCTATGATTCGCCTCTATCGCCAAGGGCAGGTTCCCGGAGGGGTCTTTGCTCAGATAGGAAACGAGGCCGTTGCTGTTGGAACTGCCTATGCTGTGCGTCCGACCGATGCTCTCTTCCCCATGCATCGCGATATCGGGGCTCACTTCGTCCGCGGCCAGGACATCCGAGCGCTTGTAGCCACTCACTTGGGGCGGGAAGGCAGCCTTACTCGTGGTACAGATGGTACCGTGCACTATGCTGATCCTGATCGGCGCCTCTATGGTAACATCTCTCACCTCGGAGCAATGCTACCGGTAGCGGTGGGCTATGCTCTGGCGGCCCAGCTGAAGGGAGAGGATGTAGTTGTGTTGACCTACATTGGAGATGGGGGAGCCCAGACAGGGGAGTTTCACGAAGCCGTCAACTTCGCAGCGGTATGGCGACTGCCGGTTGTTATCGTCATTGAGAACAACCAATACGCCTATTCCACGCCCAACCGTCTCGAGTATGCTTGTACATTTTTGGCGGATCGTGCCATCGGCTATGGGTGCTTCGGTGAAGTTGTGGATGGAACGGACGTGGAGCTGGTCTACGATTCGTGCTGCCGCGCTGTCGAGCGTGCTCGTCGCGGTGAGGGCCCCTCGTTGCTGGAGACCATTACCTTTCGTATGCGGGGGCATTCTGAGCACGATGATGCCTCCTATGTCCCCGAGCCTATTCGCCGATTCTGGACAGCGCGGGACCCCATAGAGCGTTACCTTACTTTCGTCCACGAGCGGGGGATCCTGACTGTGGAGCAAACCTCGGAGCTGCGTGCCTGCATCCGGCAGCAGCTCAAGGAGATAATTGAAGAGGTACTCCAGCGCCCCTATCCTTCGCCGGAAGAAGCTTTCCGCAATGTTTTTCTCTGACCAGCCTCCAGAATATGGAGCAGGCCTTTTTCGTAGCTTCGCGCCGGCACTAGCATGCAGATGTATCGAATAAAGTGGGGGAATCATGATGGTCGCAGAGCGAATCTATAGCCCGGGGTTGGAAGGCGTTATTGCTGCCGAAACACGGATTTCGTTCCTGGATACCGAGCAGGAGGAAATTGTGATCCGCGGCTACAACTTGCTGGAGTTGATTCGCCAAGCGGGATATGTGGATGTGGTGGGTTTGCTACTGGACGAGCGGCTTCCTAACGAGCAGCGACGTACGGAGCTGGAGAAACAAATGGTTTCTGCATCGGTGCCAGAGGAGGTTTATCAGATTCTGGCAAAGTTACCTCCAACGATGCATGGCATGGATCGGCTGCGCACGGCTGTGTCTGCGTTGGCGGGCTTTGACCCGGAGGCTAGCACGGTGGACCCTCAAGTTGAACGGAAGAAAGCTCCATGGCTCATTGGGCAAATTGCCCAGATCGTTGCTAACCTTACCCATATCGCGCGCAATGGGGTTCCTCACCACTTTGAGCCTGGTCGCGGATTTGCTGAAAATTTCCTCCGGACTATTGCTGCTCGAGAAGTGAGGGCAGAAGAAGTGCGAGCTTTTGAACAAAGTCTGATCGCTTATAGCGAGCATGAGTTGCCTAACTCAACCTTTGCTGCCCGTGTAGTGGCTTCTACATTAGCCGATCTGTATGGGGCCCTGACCGCTGCAGTTGCCTCGCTCAAGGGGCCTTTGCATGGTGGGGCAAACGAAGCTGTCATGTATATGCTGCTGGAGGCCCAAACAGTGGAGCGCTTGGAAACCTTGCTGCGGGACAAGCTGGTGCGTAAGGAGCGCATTATGGGATTTGGGCATCGGGTGTATATGCGTCGGATAGATCCCCGAGCGCAGCTCTTGAAGGCGACCCTTCGTGAGCTTGTCGATGCCAAGGGATCAGGGATGGAGTTCGTGGAGATGTGTCAGCGGGGTGAGGATATTATGAGGGAGGAAAAGGGCCTGTACCCTAACCTGGATTACTATGCTGCACCGATCTATTATCTGCTGGGAATTCCGATTGAACTTTACACACCGATATTCTTTGCCGCTCGGAGCGTGGGTCTGCTGGCCCACATCATAGAACAGCATGCGGACAATCGCCTTTATCGTCCACGAGTCCTCTATACAGGTCCTCGCGGTTTGAAGCTATAGGAAGACAATGGGGACGGAGGCATACGACAGCGTCCTTCAGGAAATAGCTGACTATGTGCTTTCGACTCGTATTGAGAGTGAGGAAGCATACGAGACAGCTCGTCTGGCACTTATGGATTCCCTTGCTTGTGCGCTTTTTGCGTTGCAGAAGCCGGAGTGCACGAAGCTTATCGGACCGGTTGTTCCGGGAACCCTGGTGCCTGATGGGGTGCGGATACTGGGGACTTCCCATATACTGGATCCGGTACAGGGAGCGTTTGCTCTCACGGCGCTCATTCGGTGGCTGGACTATAACGACACATGGCTGGCACGGGAGTGGGGGCATCCCTCAGACAATTTCGGGTCAATTCTGGCGGTGGCGGACTTTATCAGCCAGCGTCGCCGTCGACATGGGGAATCTCCATACCGTGTCCAGGATGTGTTGACGGCCGCTATCAAAGCGTATGAGATACAAGGCATTTTGGCGCTGGAGGTAAGCTTGAACCGACATGGTTTCGACCATGTACATTTTGTCAAGGTTGCCTCAAGTGCAGTGACGGCGTGGCTGCTTGGAGGTAGGCGGGAAGAGGTACTCAGCGCTTTATCAAACGCTTTCGTGGACGGGGTTGCCTTACGGACATATCGGCACTTTCCAAACACAGGTCCACGCAAGTCCTGGGCAGCAGCAGATGCAGCCAGCCGGGCGGTTCGGCTGGCATGGCTGGCGTGTACAGGTGAACCGGGATACCCTACGGCTCTGACTGCTCCCGTCTGGGGGTTTGAGCAGGTCGTACTGAGCGGGGAACCGGTACGCCTTGCTCGGCCACTGGGAAGCTATGTCATGGAAAACGTACTTTTCAAAGTCGCCTATCCGGCAGAGTTTCATGGGCAGACGGCGGTAGAAGCGGCATTACAACTGCACCCGCTCGTTTGCGGTCGTCTTGCCGACATAGAGCGTATTGATATTGAGACGCAAGAATCCGCCATGCGCATTATCAATAAAGCAGGCCCATTTCGTAACCCTGCTGATCGGGACCATTCGTTGCAATACATGACAGCGGTAGCACTGCTCTACGGAGAGCTCACTTATGCTCACTACGAAGAGCCGGTTGCTTCAGACCCGCGGATTGTCGAACTTATTGCTCGAATGCAAGTGCGGGAAAATCCAGAGTTTACCCATGACTATCTGGCCCCGGACAAGCGCTCTATTGCTAATGCGGTGCAGGTTTTTTTCCGCGATGGTACGGCAACCGGTCGCGTCCTTGTGGAATATCCTCTGGGGCACCGACGGCGGCGGGCAGAAGCAGTGCCTATATTGCAGGAGAAATTCCGCCGTGCTCTCTACGCCGTCTATCCAGAACGGACGGCAGAATGCCTCTTCCGCTTAGTGGCGGAGGCACCGCTGTTGCCAGAGGTACCTGTAGACCGTTTTCTGGAGAAGTTTGTCCATCCAGCGGGGGTACGTTGAATGGCATGGCTTCTCACAGAGGTGCTCCCTCAGGTACAGTTGGCAGAACGTTTTCGACAACGGGTACAGCAAGGGCGGCTTCTCATCCCTGGGGCCCACGATCCATTGGCAGGGCTCTTAGCGCGAGCGGCAGGCTTCGAAGCCCTATATCTCTCTGGTGCTGCCTTGTCTGCCAGCATGGGGATGCCAGATTTGGGATTGCTAACATTGGACGAGATTGTTGGACGGGCTCAGGCATTGGTTCGGGCTACCGGCTTGCCCCTTCTGGTGGATGCTGATACCGGCTTTGGGGAAGTGCTCAACGTTGTGCGTTTAGGAAGACATCTGGTCGAAGCCGGGGTTGTTGCCGTTCAGTTGGAAGACCAGGAAATGCCCAAGCGCTGCGGACACCTGTCGGGCAAGCGGCTGGTCCCTCCGGAAGTGATGGCGCGGAAGGTGCGGGCACTCAAGCACCTTTTCCCCACACTTGTCATTGTCGCCCGAACCGACGCACATGCAATCGAAGGGATGGAGGGCGTCCTGCGGCGTGCCCAAATATATGTGGATGCTGGAGCCGATATCATTTTTCCAGAGGCACTCCAGAGTCTGGAGGAGTTCCGAATGGTCCGGAAGGCCCTCCCTGTACCACTACTGGCAAACCTTACGGAGTTTGGGAAAACACCCTCGTTGGGGGCTGAGGATGTGTTTGCCATTGGGTACGAGATCGCGTTGTTTCCGGTTTCGTCTCTTCGCGTGGCAGCCAAGGCAATGCAGGAGTTTTACTCGCACCTATATCAGCATGGCTCCAGCCGGGAATACCTGTCTCGGATGCAGACACGGGCAGAACTGTATGGGCTTATAGAGTATTCGGTTTACGAGGATTTTGACAATAGGCTTGCCAAAGCGTGATTGATTGTCCTCCCGAGGAGGGCAGGGAGTAGGGGCTTTTTGTTATTTTGTGTTTGATTCAGCAAGCCTGCAAGGTCTCTCATGTGGCGGTGGTGTTGGATAGGACTCTGGGGCTCAGTTGTTGCATCTGCACAGACATGGTTCCCCGTAGGAGGGGTTGAGCCGTTTGTACATCGTATTATCTGCCCTCCGTGGAGTCCAGAAACGGTCATTGTGTGTGCCGATTCAATGCCGCCGGTCGCCGAGGTTTGGCGGAGCAATATTCAGTTCTTCGGCGGGCATGGATTTCGAGTCAGCGTGGACAGCGCACGTAGTTTTGGGCCTCCGCGGCTAACGGGGTTTTCTGTGCGGGATATTCTCATACTCCCAGACGCGCCTCAGATATGGCTGGCGGCGGTGGTGGAGTATGCAACCGGTGGCGTGGTCCTCTCAACCGATGCGGGGCACACATGGCAATGGAGTGAAAACCCGCGGTGTCCTGGTTATCTCATGCGATTACAGCATCGCGCGGGGACACACCCTGTCTTCTTTGCTGCTGCTGTCAATACTAATCAAGGCTGTCGGGTCTCCCGTGACACCTTTGCAACTTGTACGGGGAACCTCTCCTTCCCCGTGCAGTCGCGCGACCTTTCTATTGTAGAGGACACGGTTTACCTGGCAGCTGATGGGTATTTGGCCGGGGGCGTCTGGCGTTCTGTGGATAATGGGCAGACGTGGCAGAAAGATTCTATAGGCCTGGGGAACTTCCGTATTTGGTGTGTAGTGCCCTCTCGCCATCAGCCAAATGTCCTGCTCTGCGGAGCGGATTCGCTGCTGTCAGAGATCCACAGTGTGGGACGGGGGATCTATCGATCGGAGGACGGGGGGAAAACATGGCGATTGGTGGGAGCGCCGGGAGTCCGGATTACCGCAATCGCCGAGCACCCCCTCGACCCGCGCTACTGGGTTGCTGCCGGGGACACGCTCGGAGTGTGGGTTAGCGGCTCCTATGGGACTGCGTGGGAACTGCATTCTGATGGCCTACCGACTGGTGTTCCAGTGCGGACGGTTGCACTACCGGCGTGGGGCACGCGCGAAGGGGTTATCGCTTTAGCGGGGCTGGCCGGTGGTGGACTTTACCGCTGTCATCCAATAGTTACTTCAGTTACTTCTCCACGGGTGCTGCCTTCCACTCTGAGTGCGAGATCCCGTTCGTCCAGGGAGGTGCTTATCGAGTACACGCTTCCGGAAGGGAGTTCTGTACGGTGGGAGTTGATAGACGTGTTGGGAAGAATTGTCGCAGTCAGGCCGGTAGAATGGCAGGGAGCAGGCAGTCATACGCTTCGGTGGGAGCTGCCAGCATCACTACTGCCGGGTTGGTATGCTGTGCGGATGTTCACGATACAGAGTTGCTCTTTTTCGGCGCTTTGGATACCGCCCTCAATGAGGTAGAAGAAAGCGCTGTGCTCGCAGCATGAGAGCGGCGGGCCCAGTGGGTGGTAATGTTATGTTCCACAAGTTTATCAGGAAGGTGGATCATGGTCGAGCAGCACCCCCCTTCAGAACAGCCCGTGGTGCCACAACCACCGGCTGCTTTACCTCTTCCGGAAGTCCTCAACTTTGGGGACATTCTCTCCTACTCCTTTCGGTGGGGCTTTGGCCAGTACTTTCGGATCCTGCTTATGTTAGTGCTGTGGGTACTAACGGTCTGGGTCCCCTATCTCAATGTTGGAACCACTATTGCTGTCACTATCGGAGCCCCCATCTTGCTGAGCAGACAGCAGCGAATTGACCCTACATTTATTTTTGACCGACGATATCGAGAGGTCATGGCGGATTGGTTTATTCTGGCTGCGCTTATTGTCC
>JANWXA010000048.1 GCA_025055465.1 Candidatus Kapaibacterium sp. | reverse complement strand
CCTACAACGATGGCGAAGGCCCGTACTAATGCTCCGTAGACGATGGTCCCAGCCGTCACCTCCACAGCCCCTTCCTCTGTGCGCCGCTGGAAGAGCCATGTGTCCAGTGCACGCTCCCACAGCGTCGTTTGCATGACCATCACTCCGTTGCTTGGCTGCCGAAGACGAGGAAGCAGTCCCCTTCCTGCAGCCCGGCTTACGACTCCAGCGACCGCTCGAGAAATCCCTCCCGCAGCTTCTGCCGGAGCTTCTCCTGCAGCACTTGGCGGGCTGCCTCCGAGAGTACCCCCAATCCCAGAACGGACTGCCGAAAGACGTACGCCCGCTCCAGCGAGAAACCCTGTCCTGAAAGTACCCAGAGCAGAAAGACCCCGTCAGAGATACCCGCCTCCAACCGCACCAGTGAGGGGACGTCTACGGGTAGGAAGACCCCACCGTCCACCAGGGCCTTGGTCAAGCGGTGTCCCCATTCCTCCAGAAATGCCCGGAAGCGCTGTATCCGACCCAAGAAACGACCGTCAGGGCTGCGCAGCGCGTGGGCCCAAAACTCCAGAAAGATGGGTGCATGGGTTGCATGGCGTTGGTAGAATTGTACCGCCGCTTCCCGCACGATGTCGGCTTGCTGGAGAGGGTCGGGCTCTGACGCCAGACGCTCAGAAAGCTCGGATTCAAACTGCGTGAGCCAATGGTCCAACAGCGCGTAGAAGAGCTCCTCCTTCGTAGCAAAGTACTCGTAGACAGTGCCCTTCGCTACCCCTGCTTGTTGGGCAATCTCCCCAACCCTCGTTGCATGGTAGCCTTTGTGCGCAAAGAGCTCTGCAGCAGCCTCCAGGAGGCGATGGCGCTTCGCATCCCTATCATTCCGTGCCATCCGTGACACCGATGATCTCTTCCACAGCGTTGACGATCCACTCAGCACACACCCGCTTTGAGCGTGGAGGTAGCATGCGGAGACGCCCATCTGGGAAGAGTAGAGCAACGGTGTTCTCCTCGCCGCCGAACCCACTCCGTCCCCAGTGCAGACTGTTGAGAACGAGGAGGTCCACGCCCTTCGCCGCGAGCTTCTGGCGTGCTGAACTCCACTCCGCCTGCACCTCCAGAGCGAACCCCACCAGGGCCTGTCCCGGACGGCGCTGCTGTCCCAGATGAGCCAGGATATCCGGGGTCGGACGCAGCCGTAGGAACCACTCATCCACGCCCCGCCTCACTTTCCCTGCCACCGGCTCTGCCGGGGTATAGTCTGCAACTGCCGCAGCGGCAACGACGACATCCGCTTCAGCAGAGTGGCCCTGTACCGCTTCGTACATTTGCTCAGCGGTCTCCACTCGGCAGAGCTTCATGCCAGGTGGCTCAGGCAGCATGGTAGGACCTGCCACCAGCACGACTGCCGCACCCCGGTCCCGGAAGGCCTCTGCCAGAGCGTACCCCATACGTCCGCTGGAAGCGTTGCTGAGGTAGCGCACCGCGTCAACGGGCTCGCGAGTTGGACCAGCGGTAACAAGGACACGTCGCCCCGACCAGAGCCGGCGACGCTGTGGCAAGAGCACACCTGTCGTCAAGGCCCCCTCCACAGCGCTCAGGATGGACTCCACCTCCGGAAGCCGTCCTATACCGACTGCTCCGCTGGCAAGCTCCCCGAGGGCCGGAGGAAGTACCCAGACTCCTTCTTCCTGCAACTGTGCGACCGATCGTTGCAGAACCGGCTGTTCCCACAGTTCCGTGTCCATCGCCGGCGCCACAACCAGTGGGACCGTTCGCGGCAGGGAACGGGCAACCAGGGTCGGAGCCGTATCACAGAGCCCCACGGCAAGCTTGCTCAACGTTGTAGCCGAACATGGTGCAATGAGCATCGCCTCCGCCCATCGGGCCCACTCCACATGCCAGCTCCCTGGCAGCCCTGCGGGGAAGACTTCAGCTACCACCGGCGCGAATGCAGCCAGGGTTGCCTCCGTCACGAACTGGCGTGCCGAAGGGCTCATGACAACTCGCACCTTAGCTCCCTGCTGCAGCAGCTCCCGAAGCAGCAAAGGAGCTTTGTAGGCTGCGATGCTCCCCGTTATCCCCAGCACGATATGGCGTCCGTGCAACCGTTCCATCAGGCGCTGGCCCCTGTGTAGTACCGCAGGGCACGCAGGAAGAGAAATCGGCTCACCAGCAGCAACAACGGCGGAACAACCAGCCCAGCAGACACGACCTCCCACGAAGCCCGACCCAACACGACCTGCGCAGGAACCGACGCTACCAACCCCATCGGGAACACATACAACAAGATGCGCCGCAGCATCGGTGCGTAGATACTGTCCGGCTTCATCCCGAACTGGTACAGGATGTGGAAGGTGTGCTGGATTCCCTCAGCGGCCAGAATTCGAATCGCCAACGCACCAATAAGGGCCTGGAAGCTCAGCATACACAGGAGTCCGTTGACCAGGAAGACCGGATACGCTACCGCCGCCTCAACCGACGCCGGAGGGAGCAGGCTGAAGCCATATCCCAACACTGTCAAGGCAACCGCTAAATTCAGAAACGACGCCACATTCGGGTACCGCAGGAACACCAGGAAGAAAGGCGACACTGGCTTCAGCAAGAAAAAGTCCAGTTCGCCGGTAAGCACATACTGCGGAAGACGCCAGAAGTTGGTGGAAAAGAGGGCCATGTTGAGGGCATCCACCACGAACAGTGTTCCCAAAAAGACAGCCATTTCGGCACGGCTCCATCCCGCAATCGTCGGCGTGTGGAGGTAGATGACCTCAAAGAGCCCAACCTGCACGGCGTACCAGACCACATCGATCAGAAAGCTCAGCCACAGGTGGAGCCGATACTCCATTTCTCGGCTGAGCGCCTGCGCCAGGAAGAGTCCCCAGAGGCGAAGACCCAATAGCATTGCTTCAGCCCCCGTATCCACCGAAACGGCGGAGTCCAAACCGCCACAGTACTGCAACCCCGGCCGTCAGCAGGAGGCACCACGCAATCGCGCGGAGAGCAAAAACCGGTAGCTTCTCTACAGGAATCAGCCCAGCGATGATCCCAGCCGGAACGTATGCAAGGTACTGAAACGGTAACCATTCTGACACCATCTGAAGCCCATGTGGCAACAGCGACAGTGGCACCAATTGCCCTGATAGGAACCACAAGCTAATGTCCTTGACGACGTGGAGGGTCCACACCTCGTCCATCCAGAAAGCCAAATACGAGATACCGAGTCCCATGAGGAAATTCAGCACTATGCCCACTGCTAAAAACGGGGCCGCCGCGACAACTCGTTCAACCCCCGCCTGCGCCGGTAACCACGGCAGCGCTATCCATGCGGCCACCAGCGCCAACCCAAGCACTATCGGAAACGTTACCACTCGCTCCGACAGCGCCAATGCAAGTGTGGCTGGACCATGAGTGATTGGCTTGAGTAGGTATCGAATCAACTCGCCCGTACGAATCTCCTCCGCCACCATGCGCTCGACTCGGCCCCCGCGAGTGATGCCCAGACTGAGCGTTGCACACGCAACGTAGAGAGCCATCTGGGCAAAAGGAACGCCCGCAAAGGCCGTCTGCTGCCCCCATCCGTAAACGGCAAGCCAGAGAAAAAGCTGCACCGTAACGCCAACCACTACCGTTAAGCCGGCCGTGAAGAGAAAATTCGTGCGGTACATCAAGGCAGCGCTCAGCCCAACGCGGGCAATACTGGCATACACCCC
The DNA here is from genome assembly GCA_025055465.1 of Candidatus Kapaibacterium sp. Taxonomy (GTDB): domain Bacteria; phylum Bacteroidota; class Ignavibacteria; order Kapaibacteriales; family HRBIN21; genus HRBIN21. The sequence continues at coordinate 7,320 of JANWXA010000048.1, read as the reverse complement.
GAGGCAGCTCATCGCAACGCCAGTGACATTCGGATAACCTCCTGTGGAATATCCAGGTGACTGGTCCGAGTATCATCAGCAGCAAGCTCCAGTGATAGCGGCTCTTGCACATGCCCGATGTAGTAAGCGGTGTAGAAGCCGCTGGAGCAACCCCTGTGTGCATCACAGACCATCCGGTAGCCCAGCCAACTCGCTCGCAGGATATCCGTCACCGACGCTTTGCCGCCACGCTGGAAGTAACTCATATCCACTGCACGAATCTCCCGGTCAATACCCCGGCGACGGAAGATTTCTTCCAGCAGCTGCTGAATTTCCTGCAGGGATTTTGGATACGCCTCCGCTACGACGATAATGGTGTCGCGGTCGCGCTGCGCCGCGATCTCTGCCAGGCGCTCAAAATCCACAGTCTCATGCGGGCGAATAGCATATTCGGCCCCGCCAATAATGCCGGCATAGAAGGCTAAGTATGCAGAATCGCGTCCCATGGAACGAATGAGGTAGACCCGTCGGTGCGAGCTTGCAGTATCCCGTATCCAACCAAGCATCTCCAGGCTACGCTCCAGAGCACTGTAAAATCCAATAGAGGTGCCATAGTTATTGCAGACGTCGTTGTCAATGGAGCCGGCCGCCACCAGAATGCGCGTCCTCCAGCCCTCCCGACGCAGGATTTGCTCCAGCGTCCACGCTGCCTTGACGCTTCCATTTCCCCCGATAACAAACAGGTAATCAAACCCCTGGTCTTCCAGATTTCGCGCCGCCCGTTCCTGGAGTGCTCGGTTGGTCGCCAATTCCGGGAAGCGCATTGTCCCCAGGATTGTTCCCCCCAACGCTGCAATGCCGGAAACATCGCGCTTGCCTAAGGAGCGATACTCATTATATACCAGCCCCCTCCAACCATCGAGAACTCCCCAGACACTGCTCTCTGGGCTCAAATTGAGCATCGTCCGGACCACGGCTCGGACAAACGCATTCATGCCCGGGCAATCTCCGCCACCAGTCAACACCGCGCACCTCATCGGTCAAGTCGTACTCTACCTGTGGGACAGATCTACATATAGCTCACCGCACCTTGAACGTCGTCATCGTTACAATTGCCAGGATGACGGCAACGATGTAGAAGCGTACCACCACTTGCGCCTCGTGCCACCCACAGCGCTCAAAATGGTGATGCAACGGCGCCATCCGGAATAGCCGCCGGCCCTCTCCGTACCGTCGCTTCGTGTATTTGAAGTATGCCACCTGGAGAATAACCGAGAGCGCTTCTGCCACGAAGATGCCCCCCACGATCGGCAACAACAGCTCCTTCTTGAGCAAGACTGCCAGGGCTCCCAAAGCGCCTCCCAGCGCCAGCGAGCCCGTATCCCCCATGAAGACCTGCGCCGGGTACGTATTGAACCAGAGGAAGCCCATGGAGGCACCTACCATAGCAGCGCAGAAAATGCTCAGCTCATCGGCCCCACGCAGGTGCACAATGTTAAGGTAATCAGCGAACACGGCGTTGCCCGATACGTAAGCAACCAGCGCCATCGCCAGAGCAGCAATCCCCACTGTCCCCACTGCCAGCCCATCCAGTCCATCAGTCAGATTCACAGCATTAGAGGTCGCCGTGATGACGAACACGACCATCGGGACATAGAGCAGCCCCCAGTCGAAGTTGATATCCTTCGCAAAGGGAACGGTGGTCTGTGTTGCCACCGCCGGATAGCTGTTGGAAAACCACTGCGGGCAGCAGACGATGGCAAGCCCCAGTCCCAGCGCAATCAGCACCTGTCCGAAAAGTTTGTAGCGTCCAACGAGCCCATTCGGCAGGCGTTTAATGACCTTGAGGTAATCATCCACAAAACCGACCAGCCCCAACCACGTGGTAACAACCAGGATAGCGACTACCATTCCATTGGTCAAGTTCGCCCATAGCAGCGCTGGGAGCACAATCGCCAACAATACAATAAGACCGCCCATCGTAGGAGTCCCTTGCTTACGGGCATGGTTGCCAACGGTCTGGAGCTCAGGTTTGCCGTGCTCCTGCAAATGACGACGACGCAGGAAGCGAATCAGCGGCGGGCCCACGACGAAGGAGATAAAGAGGGCCGTGATAGCCGCCGCCGCTACACGGAAGGTAACGTACTGGAAGACCCCAAAGCCAGGTGGGTCAAAGGTCTTCCATATCCAGAGCGCCAGATGATACAGCATAGCTGCCCTTCACTGCCCCTACTCTCTGCTGGTACAGATTCAGCACATACTCCATGGCCATCCCGCGGGAGCCCTTCAGGAGCACCAAGTCGCCAGGTTGTGCTTCTCGCCGGAGTTGCTCTGCCAGCTCCTCGTGGGAGGCGAAAATGTGGACATCGGGATAACCGGCCGCAACCCGAGCAAACGCTTCCCCTAAGACGCAGACTATCTCAGCGCTTTCCCGAGCTTGCTCCAATGCAGCTCTGTGAGCAATCTCAACTGCCGACCCCAGCTCTAACATATCTCCCAGCACCGCCCAACGACGCCCTGAACAAGGAAGCTGGCGTAATGTCTCCAGGGCTACTCGCATAGAGAGAGGATTGGCGTTGTAGGTATCATTGAGTAGCCGAACCCCGTTTGGCAACTCCACAAGCAGCATCCGACCGTAGCCCTGTCCCGAAGACTGGGGCTCATACGTGGACAGCCCCTCAACGAGTTCTTGCAATCCAAGCCCCAAGGTCCAAGCCACGGCAGCGGTCGCGACCGCTGCATGTGCCCCCGCGGGACCGAGTACCCGCAGTCGACAGTGACAGTGCTCCCCACCGTACCGGAGATGGAGGACAGGGTAGCCTTCGCCGTCGTACGTTACCTCGGCCGCTATGTCTGCTTCGGGGGTCAACCCGAACGTCCACGCGCCTGAATATTCTTGCTCCAGGCCACTCCCGGCTGGTAGCACAACTGTACCACCATGACTTTGGAGATACCGCACCAGCACCGTCTCTTCCCGCAAGACTCCTGCCAGTGAGCCCAAATACTCCAGGTGCTCTTCACCAATCGCCGTGATAATCCCATGCGTAGGCTGTGCAATTTGGCAAAGGCGAGCAATCTCGCCAAAAGAGCTCGTGCCCATCTCTATCACGACAACTTCATGCTCCGGACGAAGCCGCAGCAACGTCAACGGTACACCTAAGCTGTTATTCTCGTTCCCTTCCGTCTTGAGCACGCAAAAGCGTCTGCCGAGAACAGACGCGAGCATTTCCTTCGTTGTCGTTTTGCCCGCTGAGCCTGCGACCACAACCACTGGGGTGGTGAACCTCTGCCGGTGTAACCTTGCCAGCTCCCCCAGTGCCTTGAGCGGATCAGCGGTAGGAAGACAGCGGTACCGCTGATGCCATTCAGCAGGGAAAAACACCCACATCCTTTGTTCAACGATAGCTAAACGGACCCCTCCGGCAAAAGCCTCCGGTATCTTCGTGTGGGCATCAACCATGCGCCCCCGCAGGGCAACAAAAATTCCACCCACTGCAGGCCTGCGAGAATCTACCGTCACCCCTTGAAACGTCTCCTCAGCCACGATGCCATCAGCATTCCCTGAAAACAGATGCTGAAGTTCCCAACCCTGCCAGACGATATCGGGAATGCACGGTTCCATTGGCCGGACGACCACAACGATTACAAAATTAGGCGGCACCTTGGAAGCGCCATAGCATCCGGCAGCAAAAACGTCTCATATAATCAGAGTCGTTCGTCTTCGAGAGCCGGCACCATGCTGTACACATTGGCCCTAAGCTCCTGCTGGATCCTGACCCTCTTTCTTCCTCCTCAGCTCGATTCCCAGACTTTGAAAGGGGCCTTCAAGATTGCCCGCGTCAAGTACGGCGGGGGTGGAGATTGGTACAACGACCCGTCCTCAGAGGTCAACCTACTCCGATTCGTCCAGCAGCACACCACGATCCCCGTAGACCCAGCCTTCGAGTACGTGGAGCTCAGTAGCGACGCTGTCTTCCAGTACCCGATGCTGTTCCTGACAGGGCACGGCAACGTTGTCTTTACAGCCGAAGAAGCGCGCCGGTTGCGAACCTACCTACTCAACGGCGGGTTCCTCTACATAGACGATGACTACGGGTTGGACACCGCCATCCGCCGCGAAATGCGCAAGGTTTTCCCCGATAAAGACTTCGTGGAGCTCCCCTTCTCCTATGGCCTCTTCCACTGTCACTTTCGCTTCCCGCATGGAGTCCCGAAAATCCACGAACACGATGCTAAGCCCGCCCAAGCCTTCGGCATCTTCCATGAGGGGCGGCTCTGCGTGCTCTACACCTACGAGAGCAACCCCAGCGATGGGTGGGCAGACCCTGAGGTGCACAACGACCCCCCAGAAAAACGCGAGGCAGCTCTGAAGTTCGGGACCAATATCGTCGTATGGGTCCTAACGCAGTAGCTCCTCAGCCTACCTGCAGCATCCTCTGGAGGGCCTTCCGTGCCCGCTGCGCTATTTCCTGCGGAACCGTTACATGGTAGACCTCCTGCTGCAGAGAGCGGAGAACCTTCTCCAACGTAATGCGCTTCATGTATGGGCAGATTGCATCGGGCCTGAGAGGATAGAAGCGCTTACCTGGATTTTCCTGTTGCAGGCGGTACAGGAGCCCCACTTCTGTGCCGATAACAAACTCCGCAGCCGCCGACCGACGCACATACCGCAGCATACCGTCTGTGGAAGCAATCGCAAGCCTACGCCCATTGAGCTCGCCTGTGGAGCACGCATACAACGTAGCCGACATACAGCCACACTCCGGGTGGATCAGGAATTCTGCCTGTGGGTGCTCGGCCAGCGCCGCCTGAATATCCTGCGGACGCATCGCTGCGTGGACATGGCACTCACCCATCCAGAGATGTAAGCGGCGTCCCGTCTGCGCCTGCAACCATGCCCCCAAGAACATATCGGGCACAAACAAGATGTCCCGCTCTGGCGGAATCGCCTCAATGACCGCGCGAGCATTCGCGGAAGTGCAGACCCAGTCGCTTTCAGCCTTCACCGCCGCCGAAGTGTTGATGTAAGCCACAACGACAGCCTCCGGGTGTTGCGCTCTCCATGCCCGCAGCTGCTCCGGAGTTATGGAATCTGCTAGCGAACATCCAGCTTCCGGGTCCGGTAACAGCACTCGCTTGCCAGGACAGAGTACCGCTGCAGTTTCTGCCATGAAGTGCACTCCACAGAAGATGACGAGCTCGGCAGAGCTCTCCGCAGCAGCACGCGCCAAAGCGAGCGAGTCCCCAACGACATCTGCAACCTGCTGGACTTCAGGAAGCTGGTAGTTGTGCGCAAGGATAAGAGCACCCTTCGCCTGCTTGAGCTTTGTGATATTCTCTTGGAGCTGCGCAACCGTCATCGCTCCGTATTCCGGCCAATCCGAAATGTAAAGTTACCTCTCCCCCACGGCGATTTCTATGATGGCAGTCATCGCAGGATATGATACCCTACAAGGCAGCATGTAGGCTTAGCAAGCGTGCCAGCTCGCCGGTCAGCAGCCGGCGGTCAAAGCTCTGGACAAATTCCTCCGATGGCACGGGGAGCGAACCATCCCGCCAGCGTTCGTAGAGCTCGGCAATGTGGCGAGCCATCGTGCTAACATCCCCAGGCTCAGCCCAGAAAGCTGCTCCGCAAGCTTCAATCAAAGGCTGGATGGGTGAATGGAGCGGGGTACAGACCAAAAGCGTCCGTCGGGCTCCGAGATACTCAAATACCTTTACAGGCGAACCCAGAGGGCGATTTTCCGCCCAGAGAACGTGCGACTCCAACATATACCGAACTGCCTGGCGGTGTGGAACATAGCCGAACGAGCGCACGACCTCCTGTAGCTCTAATTCCTCAACCATGCGCCGGTGCTCAGGACGCACGAGCCCTATCCATCGGATTTCCAGTTGATGCCGCGCCTGCGGTCGTTGCTGTAGGAAGCGCGCCACAGCTCGTAGCACCGTCAAGGGATTTCCATGTTTGAGAACCCCCACAAAACTTATCACCAACCGATCGGAAGGAGGGGTAACAGGCCCCACTGCTACAAAATCTTCGCTATCATAGCCGTGCGGAATAATGGACACGTCGTCGTACGTCAGCACGTCAGGATACTCCCGCAATAGCTGTTCTTTGAGGCCGCGAGCGACCACCGTGGCACACGCCATGCGTATAAGCACGGAGCGCTCCAGTCTCCGATGTGCATGCCGATGCCAAGGTGTAGGATACCACCGCTCTGGATCTCCTACCCAGGGATCGCGGTAGTCCACAACGTACGGCAAGCCTGAGCGCTCGGCCAACTCCGCAGCAACGAGAAAATCCGTAAAAGGGGGGGCAGTAGCAAAAAGCACCACAGGCTCGTATTCCCGAATGAGCTGCCAACCGAGCTGCAAGGCTTCTTGCTTCCACCGAACAGCGCGATCTGGCAACCAGCGCAGTTGACTCCAGCGGAGCCACAAGGCGTTCAAACCTTCTGCGGGTAAGACGATTGTCTTGTCCGATGCAGCCAGACGGCGTATCCACCAAGGGTTTCCGTCGCCCGGAGTACGATATACGGCAATCCGCCGCTGCTCCAGCTCCTGCAGCAAGGTTTCGTCAAAGGCGAAGTACGCCGTCGGTGTTGCTGTTAGTACAACTGGCTCCCAGCCATACTCGGGCAGATATTTGACAAACTTTGCCACGCGGAGCACGCCGCTCGTCCCCATCGGTGGGAAGTAGTAGGCGATGACTAAAACTCGTCGTCGGGGGTCCGTTCCCATGGCTTCACAGCATTATTAGACGCTCAGGAGCTCGCGTGGTGCTGTGGTGAGCAGCGAAATGTCTGTGGCACCCACGTGTACGTCGTCTTCTATGCGTACTCCGAAGTGTTTGGGCAAATAGATGCCGGGCTCTACTGTCACCACGGCCCCTGCTGGGAGACGCACCTGCTGGGGTGCCCGCGGTGACAGGGCTGGTGGTTCATGGACGCTACGCCCAATGCCATGTCCCAGGCTGTGACGGAAATATGCTCCGAAACCTGCTTCTTCAATGATACGGCGCGCCACCGCATCAGCCTCTCGTGCCCGCATTCCGCCACGGAGTGCCTGTATCGCCTGCTCCTGAGCTTGCCAGACAACCTGATAGACACGGCGATGCTCGGTATCCGCCCGTCCAAGTACGAACGTGCGGGTCATATCCGACACGTAGCCGCCGACAACACAACCAAAGTCTACTGTCACCAACTCGTTCTTCCGCAAGCGTCGGTCGGAAGCCCGCCCATGGGGTAGAGCCCCGCGCTCCCCGCTGGCAACAATGATCTCAAAAGCATCGCCTTCGGAGCCTAACTGCCGAGCAAGATAAGAGAGTTCAGCAGCTAATTC
>JANWXA010000047.1:7564-11078 GCA_025055465.1 Candidatus Kapaibacterium sp. | reverse complement strand
CCATCAGTACTTGACGATGTAGCACACGACCCGCTCCTGCCAGCCGCTGAGACGAACTGCATAGACCCCTGCGGGAAGCGTCTGTACAGGCACAGCAGCATACTGCTTCCCCATCTTCTGCGCCGCCCCGCTCCACACCGTCCGACCGAGGACATCGCTCAGCACTACCTGCACCGTCTCAGCTCCCTCGGGGAGCCCTATCCAGAGGAAATCACCGACAGGATTCGGAAAACATGGCGCTGCAACTCCAGGTTGCAGAGCCACGCTGACAACGACTTCCAGCGGATCGGACATATTCCGACAGCCGTTGCTGTCAGTGATCTCTACGGTGTAGCTCCCCGAGAGCCGTGCAACCAAGCGACGCTGCGTCGCCCCGACGATTGGCTGGCCATTGAGGTACCAGCAGTAGGCCGCTGCTTCCTGAGCGCAGATAAGCGTATCGCCGCGGCGCTCGATCCCTGGCTTCGGTGGCAGCGGATGGACCCAAATCGTCACCGCATCGGAAGACCCTCTGCAGCCCGCGGCAGAGACAACCTCTACACGGTAAGTCCCTGCACTGCGCACGACGATGCGACGCGTCGTGTCACCGGTGCTCCAACGGTAGCGGAGATACCCCTCTGGCGCCTCCAGCACGGTGCTATCGCCCTCGCAGAAGACGGTGCGTCCAACGACCGTTACCGCAGGCTGTGGCAACGGATAGATGACCGCCCGGAAGGTATCACTGAGGGCCTCGCATCCATACTGGCTCCGCTGTCGCAGGAGCAAACGGCCCGTGCCAGAGGTTGTCCAGCGCACCAATACCTCGGCCATCCCTTGGCCGCGGAGGAGTTGGCCGCCCAGCACCGTCCACTCAAACCAGTCACCCGCTTGCGGTACAGTGGCGCGGTATGCTGCAGAGTCCCCAGCGCAGGCAGTGGCCGGCCCCGCAACTTGTGCCTGCGGTAGCGGATACACTGTTACCGCAACCGTATCTGAGGTGCCCCAGCAGCCGAAAGCATCCTGCGCCGCAACCCAGTACGAACCGCTGCGCCGCACCGTCAGGACACGCACCGTATCACCCGTGTTCCAGCGATAGCGCTGGTAGCCCACCGGTGCGACCAGCTGGACGCTATCGCCTTCGCAGAACATCGTCTGCCCCACTACCGAAAGTTTTGGCTCAGGCCGCGGACGCACGACGATAGTCACCGTATCTCGCACCCGACAACCTCGAGAGTCCGTAATGGTTAGTACATACTGCTGCGAAGCCTCTAACCGCGCTGTTGGATTCGCACTGGTGGGATCGTCCAGCCCTGTGGCGGGTTCCCAGGCATACTGGTAGGGGGCCGTCCCACCCGAGGCTGTCGGAGTTCCCCCCAGGCGGAAGCTCTCACCCGGGCAGACGGCCCGATCCGGCCCCGCGTCTGCTACCGGTAACGGGTAGACTGTGATGTAGTTGGTACGCACCAAGGTGTCGCTGCCGTACGAGTTGCTGACAATCAGCCGCACCGTGTACTGGCCAGGCTGCTGGTATGTGTGGATGCAGTTGCGGGTCGTGTAGTCGGTAACCCCGTCGCCGTTGACATCCCACGCCCAGCTCGCAGCACCATTGCTGGAATCCGAGAAGGCAACCGTCAGCGGAACACAGCCCTGGAGTGGTTGCGCCCCAAAGCCAGCCACTGGCCGGCCGACAATGCAAGTGGTTGCCGTCAGCGGCACCATACCCCCAGGACCACACGGCGCGCTGGCGGTGCTGAGCTGCATAACGCGGAGTCCACCAGCTCTGTCCGTCTGTTCGCCTGGGGTCCGTATAGCTGCCCCTGGGCCAGTGGCATAGTGCATCAGTTGTCCTGCCGCGATGATGTGCCCCAGCAGATGGGCATGGCCTAATTCATGGAGCACAACGGTCTCAAAGTCGTACTGAGTACTGCCGGGTGGTTGCGGTCCGAAGTTCCAGCCCCCACCTGGAGCCGTACGCCGGAAGATGAGGTCAAAGCCGGCTCGCCTCCAGTACTGCTGCCCGCCCGATGTGCACATGGCGTAGTAGTTATACGTCGCCCCCAGCACTCCGCTCGGCAGCGGACATGAAGTGGCATCAAAGCTGACAATGTTTGTCCCATCGTCGGAGGAACAGGTAAGGTTGGTAGTCGTTTCGCTCAGGGCAAAGTTGACATACGTGCTGCAGCGCCACGTCTGCAGCGCCCGCATGAACGCCTGAAACGCCGCTGTGTTACTGGCGAAGTTGGCGTTCGGCAGCAGTGTGTAGCCACCGCTTCCGTTGTGGTTCACCAGACGTACAGGGTAGCGGACACCACTGGAGGAAATCGTCAACAGCGCATACGGAATGGTGATCTGGCTGGGAGAGGTCACCGTCTCGTTCGCAGCCGTTATTACTTGAAACGTACCCGTCCCTGCTTGTGTCGGCACCATGACCCGGATTTCCATGTCCGTCCATTGGACTATATGGTTGCTCGGCACGCTAACCCACGAGCTTCCACCGTCGTCTGGGTTTCGGAAGCGGATGTTTCCCGCAGTATTCCCAAACCCAGAGCCCAAGATTCGCAGCGTGTCAAACGTTCCAGCCGAGATGGTGCTGGGAGTAAAGCCAGTAATAGTAGCCATCGGCCGCCCTGGTCCCTCCTTCCGCGGACCACGGGGTTGGGGCAGCGGAGCGTACTCTCGGAAGGGACGCCCGGTCAACCGCTCTAACTCACGGTAGAGCTCTGGTAGTGCGTATGCAGCAAAAGGATCGTATGCCTTCTGCTCGACAAGTTCATACAGTATAGCCCCCTGTGGACCCGCTGTGAGCGTGTGCGTCTGGCCTTCTATCGGCTCCAATGCAGGGAGGCGCTGCAAGAAAAAGAGCCCTACGCCCCCAACCCGTAATGGCGCTGACGGCTCAACCACCGCAGCTCGGTCGCCTAATATCCCACCCTCTTGCGCGATGCGTAGCCGCGGCCCTGGCAGTATCCCGTGAAAATGCTTCGTCACAGCGAGCTCCCAGACCGTATAGAGCATTCGTCGCGACGGCTCCTCAACGACCCACTCCCGCAGCAACTGTCCCTCCACCACGAGCTCGCTCTCGGCCACCCGCTCCCGCAACGACACCGGATAGAGCAAGCACTGAGCCACTAACTTGTACGCCATAACAACACTGGCCAACAGGAGCCCCTGCCGCATCGGCATCCCCTCCATGCCGTTGAACATCTAACGCCGTATGGAACACCCGCGCCCTACTCCTCCAGCAGTTCCTCGTCCCGGATGAGCAGTAAGATGGAGGAGTGGGGCACGACGACGTATCGTTCTCCCTCTAACTCCAGCTCCAGAGCATCGCGCTGAAGGTAGATCGCCAAATCCCCCTCACGTGCTTGAAGCGGTAGGTATTGTACCTCACGGGGTTTCCACGGTTCCTCCCATTCCGGCGGAGCCGGCACCAGGTAACCTGGTCCAACCTTGACGACGTAACCAGTCTGCACCTTTTCATTCTCCTGAACCCCGGGTGGCAAGTACAGACCCGACTTGGTCTTCACCTCGCCGA